>CAJCIY010000103.1 GCA_903970495.1 Candidatus Melainabacteria bacterium
CCTGGGCGCCGTCGTTCCAGACCACCTCGGCGCCGCTCGCGGGCAGACGGGTCCCGCCGCAGCCGAGGCCGTGCGGGCTCGAGGCCGGGAAGTCGGCGTGCGGTGTGCCGTCGTCCTGGCCGTCGGCGCTGCCGCCGTCGCCGGCCGCGACGCACACCGTGATGCCGACGGCCGCGGCGTCGGCCAGCGCCGCGTCGAAGGCCTTGGTGCTGCTGGCCGTCCAGGTCGACTCGGCCGAGCCCCACGAGATCGAGACGACGTCGACGTCGTCGTGCACCGACCGCGTCACCGCCGCGACGAAGCCGGCGTCGGTGTTCGGCGCGAAGTAGACGCGGATCGACGCCTTCGGCACGACGACGGCCACCACCTCGACGTCGAGGCACACCTCGCCGTCGGCGCCGGACGGGTCACCGCCCGGCACGTTCGCACCGCCCTGCACCGGCACCGCGGTCAGCGACGGGCTGCCGACCCCCAGGCCCTGGCAGTACGCGTCGACGTCGGCGACCTCGTAACCGCCGCCCAGCTCGATGATCCCCACGGTCTGCCCGGTGCCGTCGCCGGCCGGGAACGCGTACTTCGCGGCGAGGTCGAGCGGCGTGTACGCGGTGTCCGCCGACGCGTTCGGCCGCAGCCTGCTCTGGTAGCGGGCGGCGTCGCGGGTGTCGAGGCCGAGCACGGCGATCACGTCGCCGACGAGTGTATCGGGCAACCGGACCGCCGCGGTCTGCACCCGGTCGTCGCCGGCATGGCCCAGCGCGGTGCCGAACGCGGCCTGGATCTGCGCGGCCGTGCCCTGCAGGGTCACGAGCCGGCTGCCGGCATCGGCGCTGACGACGGTGAGACCCGCGCCGGTCGCGTGCGAGGTCAGCCGGTCGAGCGCGGCAGGGTCCGCGCCGTACCGGTCGCGCAGCGTCTCGAGGTCGAGCGGTGCTCGCGCGTCGGGGACCAGCGGTGCCTTGCGGTCGAGCACGACGGTCACCTCGACCGGCTCGTCGTCGGCGAGCGCGGTGGTGGTCCCGGCAAACGGCAGGGGCGCGTCGAGCTCGACCATCTCCATGGCCCGGCAGGCTAGGCGAGGCGGCCGTGGAGGATGGGTACGTGGACGGCTCCTACGTACGGCTCGCACTCCCCCGCGACGTCGGCGCCGTCGCCGCGGTCCAGAGCCGCGCGTGGAACGCCGACTACGCCGACCTCCTGCCCGCGGTGGTGCGCGCCCGCGTCGAGACCAGCGCGGCGGCGACCTGGGCGGAGGCGGTCGAACGCCCGCCGACCTCGGCGCACCACCTGCTGGTCGCCGTCCAGGAGGAGGTGGTCTGCGGGTTCGCGGCCGTCGTACCCGCCGAGCCGGAGGACGGCGGACCGACCGGCGTCGGGGCGCTCGAGCTGCTCGCCGTCGACCCGGACCACCGCCGCGCCGGCCACGGCAGCCGGCTGCTCGCCGCAGCGGTCGACACGCTGCGGATCGACCGCTTCGCCGGCGCGGTCTGCTGGCTGGCGCAGGCCGACACCGTGCAGACCGGTTTCCTGACCGCCGCCGGCTGGGCGGTGGACGGCGTGCTGCGCGAGCTCGACATGGGCGACCGCGTCCTGGTCGAGCAGCGCCTGGTCACCCGGCTCTAGAGGCCGTTCTAGAGGCCGTAGGTCTCCAGCAGGCGCAGCCAGACCTCGCTGATCGTCGGGTACGACGGCACCGCGTGCCACAGCCGCGACAGCGGCACCTCGCCCACGACCATGACGGTCGCGGCGTGCAGCATCTCGCCGACCACCGGCCCCAGCAGCGTCACCCCGACGACGACCTCGCGGGCGGCGTCGACGACGATCTTGGCGTGGCCGGCGTAACCGTCGGCGTAGACCGCGGCGCCCGCGACGTTGCCGATCTCGTACTCGGCGGTCTTGACGTCGATGCCCTTCTCGCGTGCCTGCTTCTCGGTGAGGCCGACGGCGGCGACCTCCGGCTCGCAGAACACCACCTGCGGCACCGCGGCGTGGTCGGCGTCGGCCGTGAACCTCGACCAGGCGGGCGTCTCGACGGTGCCCTTCGCGCGGGCGGCGATCACGTCGCCGCAGGCACGGGCCTGGTACTTGCCCATGTGGGTCAGGAGCGCACGGTGGTTGCAGTCACCCGCGGCGTAGAGCCAGTCGAAGCCCGTCACCAGCAGGGTGTCGTCGACCTCCAGCCAGCTCCCCGGCTCGAGCCCGATCGTGTCCAGCCCGATGTCGGCGGTACGCGGCGTCCGCCCCGCGGCGACCAGCAGCTCCGCCGCCGTGACGGACTGGCCGTCGCCGGTCGTCACCGTCACGCCGTCGGCGCCGCGGGAGACCGCGGTCGCCCGCACGCCCGACAGGACGCGGACGCCCTTGTCCCGCAGGGACGTCGTGACCGTCTCGCCGACGAACTCCTCATAGGTCGCGAGCACCCGCGGGCCGCCCTCGATCACCGTGACCTCGGTGCCGAAGGACGCGTACGCCGTCGCCATCTCGACGCCGATCACACCGCCGCCGAGGATCACGAGCGACGCCGGGGCCGCCTCGGCGCTGGTCGCCTCCCGCGCCGTCCAGGGCTTCGCGTCCGCGAGGCCGTCGACGGGCGGCAGCATCGCGTCCGAGCCGGTGGAGACGACGACCGCGTGCGTCGCGGTGAGCTCGGTGACGGTGCCGTCCTCGGCGGTGACCGTCACCTGCTTCGGGCCGGTGATGCGGCCGACGCCGCGGACCAGGTCGATGCCGGCGCCCTCGAGCCACTGGACCTGGCCGTCGTCCTTCCAGTGGGAGGTGAAGCCGTCGCGGCGCTCGAAGACCTTCGCCACGTCGAGCGAGCCGGTCACCGCCTCCTGGGCGCCCTCGACCGCCTTGGCCGCGTCCAGCGCCTGCCCGGAGCGGAGCAGCGCCTTGCTCGGCATGCAGGCCCAGTACGAGCACTCGCCGCCGACCAGCTCCGACTCGACGACGACCGCGGACAGGCCGCCGCGGTGGGCGCGGTCGGCGACGTTCTCACCGGTCGAGCCGGCGCCGAGAACGATCACGTCGTACGTGGGCATGGCAGTCCTTCTCCTCAGGAACGGGCCGCGACGACTCCCGACGCGGCGCAGATCAGCGACCATCCCGCGGCGACCGCGAACACCTTGCGCTTCACCGCCGGGTCCGGGAGCGCCCGGGCGAAGACGATGCCGTCGGTCAGGTCGAAGGTGGCGCGGAGGGCGACCGCGAGGTTTCGGGCACGCCCGGGCGGGGCCACGACCATCGCCGTACCCGAGATGACGTCGCGGATGCCGAACAGCCGCGAGCTGATGACGATGCCCGGCGAGGGGATGCCGATCGCGTCGAGCTGTCTGGTCTGGCGGGCGAGGATCCCGGGCGCCGCGATCGAGAGCAGGCCGTAGGCAGCGGTCAGGCCGCCGGTGATCTTCGGGGCGTCCGAGGGCTGCATGGCCCGACCCTAGAGCGCGGGGAGCGAGCCCGATCCGGCCAGGTCACGCCGTTGCCGCTCAAGGCGCGCGTGCTCGCGTCCGAGGGTGGAGGGATGAGCGGGCTCTCGACTCGCCGCGGTTGCCGACCAGGCACGGCCAGGCCGGTCCCGGGCGTCGCGATCGCCGTCAGCGTGCTCTGGGTCCTGGCGTACGCGGCGGCGACGGCGGGCCTGCGGGGCAGCTGGCTGACCTTCCAGTCCGACGTGCTCTATGCCGTCCCGGCCGCCGCCGGCGCCGTGATCGCCGCGTGGACCGCCCGGCGGCTGCGCGGGCTGGGACAGCGGCGGCCGTCGCGGGCGTGGAGCTGGGTGGCGCTCTCGTGCGGCCTGGGCCTGGTCGGGGACGCGATCTTCGCCGGCTACTACTACCTCGGCGGCGTCGTCGATCCGTTCCCCAGCTGGGCCGACCCGGTGTGGATCGCGTCGGAGGTGGCACTCGTCCCGGCGGTGCTGTACGCCTTCACCCGGCCGAAGTCCGGGCGGGGCTGGTGCACCCTGCTCGATGTCGTGGTCGCCGCCCTCGGCCTCGACGCGCTGCTGTACGTGGTGCTGATCCGCCCGAACGCGGCCGTCAAGGCGCCGCCGATCGCCGCCGCGACGGTCAGCTACCCCGTCCTGGACCTCGTCGTCCTGGTTGTGCTGCTGTCCGCGGCCGGCCGGATCCGGCGACCCTGGCCCGTCTGGCTCCGGCTGCTGGCCGCCGCGGAGCTCGCCTCCCTGGCGACCCATCTGACCGCGGCCTTCGTCGGGGCCCGGCAGACCGACGTCGCGGGCTCCTGGCTCGACCTCGGATCCCAGGTCGCCGCCGTCCTCCTCGCGCTGGCCGGCCTGGCGGCCGCGCGGACCGCACCGCCGGGAGCGGCAGCCCGGCTCGGGCCGGCAGACAGCTCGCGCCTGCCCGCGGTGGTCCAGCTCCCGGAGACGGCCGAGGCCTACCAGCTCCAGAAGACGGCGAACGAGAGCGACGGCGCCAGCCTGCTGCCGATCCTCGCCGGGATGTTCGCCGTGCTCGCGGTGGAGGTCCTGGAGGCGATCACCGGGCACGTGGAACGGCCAAGCCTCGTGCTCTCGGGCGCCGTCGTCATGGCCGTGATCCTCCGGCTGCTGCTGAGCATCGGCGACCAGCGGGCCATCGCCGCAGCCCTGCAGGTGTCGTTGGCCGAACAGCAGCGGCTGGCGATCACCGACGTGCTGACCGGGCTCTACAACCGGCGCTTCATCGAGGAGCTGCTGATGCTGGAGACGGCCCGGGCGCTCCGGGACCGGAACCAGGTCGCCGTCGTGATCTTCGACCTGGACCACTTCAAGGCGGTCAACGACACGTACGGGCACCAGGCCGGTGACGCCGTCCTGGCCGAGGCCGCCGTGCGCCTGCGCCGCGGCGTCCGCAGCAGCGACGTGCTGGGCCGCTGGGGCGGTGAGGAGTTCCTGCTGGTGCTGCGCGGCGCGGACGACGCGGATGCCGTGGGGATCGCCCAGCGCGCGCGGCGGGAGCTGTCCGCGCACCCGATCCGACTGCCGGACGGGCAGACGACGATCGTGACGGCGTCGGCGGGCGTCTCGTGCCTGCCCCGTCACGGCATGGACGCGGACTCGCTGCTCTGGCAGGCCGACCAGGCCCTGTACGCCGCCAAGGAGGCCGGCCGCGACCGCGTCCTCGCGGCCTCGCACGTCTCGCTCCAGGAGCCCTAGAGGTCGAGCAGCGGCTCGAGCCCGACGGTGAGCCCGGGACGGCCGAGCACCTGCCGGACGGCGAGCAGCACCCCGGGCATGAACGAGGCCCGGTCGTAGCTGTCGTGCCGGATCGTCAGCGTCTCCCCCGGCCCGCCGAGCAGCACCTCCTGGTGTGCGACCAGCCCGGTGAGGCGTACGGCGTGGACCGGCACCCCGTCGACCCGGGCGCCGCGCGCCCCGGCGAGGGACTCGGTGGTCGCGTCGGGCCCGGCGGGCTCGAGGCCCGCGTCGCGACGGGCCGCGGCGACCAGTGACGCGGTGCGCCGGGCGGTGCCCGACGGGGCGTCGACCTTGCCCGGATGGTGCAGCTCGACGATCTCGACGGCCTCGAAGTGCGGCGCCGCCAGCGCGGCCAGCCGCATCATGAGGACGGCGGCGATGCCGAAGTTGGGGGCGATCACGACACCCTGGGAACCCCTGTCCCGCAGGGCTTCCCGGACCTCCGCGAGCCGCTCGGAGTCGAATCCCGTGGTCCCGACGACGACCGACAGGCCGGCCTCAATGCACCAGCGCAGGTTGTCCATCACCGCGTCGGGGCGGGTGAAGTCGACGACGACCCGGGCGCCGCGCAACGGCTCGCGGTCCTCGCCCGCATCGATCGCCGCGACCAGCGCGAGGTCGGGTGCGGCCTCGACCGCGCGGACGACCTCGGCGCCCATCCGGCCCCGGGCGCCGAGCACTCCGACGGGCAGGAGGGGCGAGGTCACGCGACCAGCTTCGCGAGGTCGACGCCCTTCGGCGTCGGGCCGACGAGGGCCAGCGAGGGCCGGGCGCCGAGCACCTCGGCCGCGATCGCCCGGACGTCGTCGGGGCTGACCGCGTCGATCCGGCGGAGCAGCTCGGTCACCGTCGGGATCTCGCCGTAGACCAGCTCGCCCTTGCCCAGCCGCGTCATCCTCGCGCCGGTGTCCTCGAGCCCGAGGACGAGGCCGCCGCGCACCTGGCCTCGTCCGAGCTCGAGCTCGTCGGCCGTCAGCCCGTGCGCGGCCACGGCGGCCAGCTCGTCGCGGCAGATCTCGAGCACCTCCGCGGTCCGCTTCGGCTGGCAGCCGACGTAGACCCCGAACAGGCCCGAGGTCGCATAGGAGGAGGTGAAGCTGTAGACGCTGTAGGCGAGCCCGCGCTTCTCGCGGACCTCCTGGAACAGCCGCGAGCTCATGCCGCCGCCGAGGGCGGCGTTGAGCACCGCGAGCGCCATGCGCCGCGGGTCGGACCGCTGCAGCGACGGGGTGCCGAGGACGAGGTTGACCTGACCGGTGCGGCGCTCCACGTGGCCGATCGTGCCGGCCCGGAGCCGCGGCGGCTTCGGCGTCGACAGGCCGTCGCCGTCGAAGGGCGCGTACGCGGCCAGCGCCTGCTTCACGAGGCGCAGCGCCGCGGCGTGGTCGAGGTTGCCGGAGATCGCGACGACGGTCTGCTGCGGCGCGTAGCCGCGCTTCCAGTAGGAGGCGATGGTGTCGCGGGAGATGCCGGTGATGCTCTCCTCGGACCCGAGGATCGGCCGGCCCAGCGGGGCGTCACCGTAGAGGGCCGAGGCGAAGACGTCGTGCACCTCGTCGGCCGGCTCGTCGCCGTGCATGGCGATCTCCTCGAGGATCACGCCCCGCTCGGCCTCGACGTCGACCTTCGCCAGCAGCGAGGCGAAGACCATGTCGGTGATCGCGTCGACGGCCAGCGGAAGGTCGGTGTCCAGCACCCGCGCGTAGAAGCAGGTGTAGTCCTTCGAGGTGTACGCGTTGAGCTCACCGCCGCCGCGGTCGAACGCGGCGCTGATCGCGAGCGCGTCGCGCCGGGGCGTGCCCTTGAACAGCAGGTGCTCGAGGTAGTGGCTGGCGCCCGCCTGCCGCCGGGTCTCGTGCATCGACCCGACGCCGACGAACAATCCGTACGAGACGGACCGCACCCCGGGGACCTGCTCGGTGACGACCCGTACGCCGCTGGGCAGCACGGTCCGCCGGACGGTGCCCCCGCCCGGGTCGGAACCCGGGCGGGAGGCGGTCCGCAGTGCCAACTAGTTGGCCGAGGCGGTGGCCGCGGCGTCCTCGGCCACGACCGGCGTCAGGCTGATCTTGCCGCGGCTGTCGACCTCGGTGATCTCCACCTGGATCTTGCTGCCGACCGGCGTGACGTCGTCGACGCTCTCGACCCGCTTGCCACCGGCGAGCTGCTTGAGCTTGCTGATGTGCACCAGGCCGTCGCGGCCCGGGGTCAGCGACACGAACGCGCCGAACGTCGTGGTCTTCACCACGGTGCCCAGGTAGCGCTCGCCGATCTCCGGCATCGACGGGTTCGCGATCGCGTTGATCGCGGCCCGCGCCGCCTCGGCCGACGGACCGTCGGTCGCGCCGATGTAGATCGTGCCGTCGTCCTCGATCGAGATCTGGGCGCCGGTGTCGTCCTGGATCTGGTTGATGGTCTTGCCCTTCGGCCCGATCACCTCGCCGATCTTGTCGACCGGGACCTGCACGCTGATCACGCGCGGCGCGTACGGGCTCATCTCGTCCGGGGCGTCGATCGCCTCGTTCATGACGTCGAGGATCGTGAGCCGGGCGGCCCGCGCCTGCTTCAGCGCGGCGGCCAGCACGTCCGAGGGGATGCCCGAGAGCTTGGTGTCGAGCTGCAGCGCGGTGACGAAGTCCTTGGTGCCGGCGACCTTGAAGTCCATGTCGCCGTAGGCGTCCTCCGCACCGAGGATGTCGGTCAGGGCGACGTACTGCATCCCGTCCTCGGACTCGTAGCCGATGAGGCCCATCGCGATGCCGGCGACCGGAGCCTTGAGCGGCACCCCGGCGTTGAGCAGCGACATCGTCGAGGCGCAGACCGAGCCCATCGACGTGGACCCGTTGGACCCGAGCGCCTCCGAGACCTGCCGGATCGCGTAGGGGAACTCCTCACGCGTCGGCAGCACGGGCACGAGCGCCCGCTCGGCGAGCGCGCCGTGGCCGATCTCGCGCCGCTTCGGCGAGCCCACGCGGCCGGTCTCCCCGGTCGAGTACGGCGGGAAGTTGTAGTTGTGCATGTAGCGCTTGCGGGTGATCGGCGAGAGCGTGTCGAGCTGCTGCTCCATGCGGAGCATGTTCAGCGTCGTCACCGAGAGGATCTGGGTCTCGCCGCGCTCGAAGATCGCCGATCCGTGGACGCGGGGCAGCACCTCGACCTCGGCGGACAGCTCGCGGATGTCGGTGACCCGACGGCCGTCGATGCGGACCCCCTCGGTCACGATCCGGCGGCGGACCAGCTTCTTGGTGAGCGCGCGGACGGCGCCGCCGATCTCCTTCTCGCGACCCTCGAACTGGCCGCCGACCTTCTCCTTGGCGAGGTCCTTCACCCGGTCGAGCTCGGCCTCGCGCTCCTGCTTGCCGGCGATCTTCAGGGCGGTGTCGAGCTCGCCCTCGACGGCGGCGGTGACGGCGTCCAGGACGTCGTCCTGGTACTCGAGGTAGACCGGGAAGTCCGCGGTCGGCTTGGCCGCCTTCTGCGCCAGCTCCGACTGCGCGCGGCAGAGCGAGGCGATGGTCGGCTTCGCGGCCTCGAGGCCGGCGGCGACGAGGTCCTCGGTGGGGGCGGTGCCGCCGCCCGCGATGAGCTCGATCGCCTTCTCGGTGGCCTCGGCCTCGACCATCATGATCGCGACGTCGCCGGACTCCAGCAGGCTGCCCGCGACGACCATCTCGAACGTGGCACCGGCCGACTGGGTGTACGTCGGGAACGCGACCCAGTCGCCACCGATGAGGGCGACGCGGGTGGCACCGACCGGGCCGGAGAACGGCAGGCCGGACAGCATCGTCGACGCGCTCGCGGCGTTGATCGCCACGACGTCGTACGGGGTCTCGGGGTTGAGCGCCATGACGGTCTCGACGACCTGGACCTCGTTGCGCAGGCCCTTCTTGAAGGTCGGACGCAGCGGGCGGTCGATGAGGCGGCAGGTCAGGATCGCGTCGGTCGAGGGCCGACCCTCGCGGCGGAAGAAGCTGCCGGGGATCTTGCCCGCGGCGTACATCCGCTCCTCGACGTCGACCGTGAGCGGGAAGAAGTCGAACTGGTCCTTCGGGTTCTTCGAGTACGTCGTCGCCGACAGGATCATCGTCTCGCCGAGGTACGCGACCGCGCAGCCGGCGGCCTGCTTGGCGAGCCGGCCGGTCTCGAAGCGGATCTCGAGCGTGCCGTGCCCGCCGTTGTCGATCGTGGCGACGGCGTCGACGGCGCCGTCCATGACCGGGGGCATCTCGCCCACGCCGGTCGGTGCTCCGCTTGTCGTGGTGGTGGTGGTCACCTGGGTGGTTCTCCTCATGCGTTCGGCCGGGCCGGAGGTCCGCATGGTGAGCCGGTCTTCGATCGAAGCGCCCGGGTGCTTCTCGCCCCGGAGGCCACCACCGAGGACCGGGCGACTGCAGGCCGCCGGCCGGCGGGATCGCGGGCCGCCCGAGTGGCGACCCGCGCAGGTGCGCCGGTCGGCGCACCTGTCGTTGTGTGCTACCGACGGAGCCCGAGACGGGCGATGAGCGAGCGGTAGCGCTCGATGTCGGTCTTCATCAGGTAGTTCAGCAGGCGGCGGCGCTGGCCGTTGAGCAGCAGCAGTCCCCGTCGGCTGTGGTGGTCGTGCTTGTGCACCTTCAGGTGCTCGGTCAGGTCGCGGATGCGCTGCGTCAGCATGGCGACCTGGACCTCGGGGGATCCGGTGTCGCCGGGGACGGTGGCGTACTCCGCCATGATGGTCTTCTTGGTGTCGGCCGCGAGCGGCATGGATCTACGTCCTCGTTGCTGGTGCGCGCTCCGGGTCTTGGTCACCGGTGCGAGAGATCACACGGCCGCACAGTGCGGCTGCCCAGCAGGGTACCAGCCGGGAACCCGCCGCCCGGCTAGGACGAGCCCGGACCGCCGCCCGGGCGCGCCAGGACCTCGCGGGTCGCCTCGACGTCCTTCTCGATCTGCGCGACGAGCGCGTCGACGCCGTCGTAGCGCACCGTCTCGCGGAGGTGGGCGAGCAGCTCCAGCGAGACCCGCTCGCCGTAGAGGTCACCGTCGAAGTCCAGCACGTACGCCTCGACCCGGCGCTCGGTCCCGGCGAACGTCGGGTTCGTGCCGATCGAGATGGCGGCCCCGTGGGCGGAGCCGTCGCGGCGCAGCAGCCGGCCGGCGTACACCCCGTCGGCGGGGACGGCGGCGTGGGCGACGGTCTGCAGGTTGGCGGTCGGGAAGCCGATCTCGCGGCCGCGCGCGTCACCCCGCACGACGACGCCCTCGAGCCGGTGCGGCCGGCCGAGCAGCGCGGCCGCACCCTCGACGTCACCGGCCGCAACCAGGGCGCGGACAGCGGTCGAGGAGTAACGGGTCTCGCCGTCGTCTGCGAGCGGGACGCCCTCGACCACGAAGCCGGACCGCCGGCCGAGGTCGGTGAGCACCGCGATGTCACCGGCCGCCTTCGCGCCGAACCGGAAGTTCTCGCCGACCACGACCGCGCTGGCGTGCAGCGACTCGACGAGGACAGTGTGGGCGAACGCCGCGGGGCTGAGGCGGGAGAACTCTTCGGTGAACGGCAGCACGCACAGCACGTCGGCGCCGAGCTCGGCGACCAGCTCCGCCTTGCGCGTCGGCGAGGTGAGGACCGTCGGGTGGGTGCCGGGGCGGACGACCTCGCTCGGGTGCGGGTCGAAGGTCACGACGACGGCCGGCTGGTGCGCGGCGCGGGCGCGCTCGACGGCCCGGCCGATGATCACGCGGTGGCCGTGGTGCAGGCCGTCGAAGACGCCCACCGTGACGACGCAGCGGCCCCAGCCCGGCGGCACCGCGTCGAGCCCGCGCCAGTGCTGCACGGCCTCACCGTAGCCACCCGCGCCGCACCGGTCGGCTCAGGCCGGGGCGAAGACGACCAGCGGACGGGCGGCGCCGTCGGCGTCCTCGAGCAGTGCCAGCACCGCGCCGTCGGGACCGAACGCGCCGACCGGCCCGTCGAGGTACGACGGCCCGAGCCGGCGGCCGTACCGGATCTCGACGGTCTCGTCGGCGTCGAGGTCGCGGCGCGGGAAGCCGGCGGCCACCGCCTCGCCGAGCGGCAGCACTGGCAGCGCGTCCTGCTCGAGCTCCTCGAGCGGGGTCGCGAGGTCGAGACCGTAGCCACCCACGCGCGTACGCCGGAGCCCCGCGAGGTGCCCGCCGCACCCGAGCGCGGCGCCTAGGTCGCGCGCGAGTGCCCGGACGTACGTGCCCGACGAGCAGGTCACCGCGGCCTCGACGTCGGCGCCGCTCACCGAGCGCAGCGCGAACCGGGAGACCACGACGGTGCGGGCGGCGAGCTCGAAGGACTCCCCCGACCGGGCCCGGGCGTACGACCTCCTGCCGTCGACCTTGATCGCGCTGAACGCCGGCGGCACCTGCGAGATCGACCCGGTCAGGTCGGCCATCGCGTCCCGTACCTGCGCCTCGGTCCACCGCACGTCCGAGGTCGCGGTGACCTCGCCCTCGGCGTCGTCGGTGTTCGTGCTCGCGCCGAGCCGGATGACGGCGTCGTAGTCCTTGTCGTGCAGTGCGAGGTGGCCCAGCAGCCGGGTCGCACGGCCGATGCCGAGCACCAGGACGCCGGTGGCCATCGGGTCGAGGGTGCCGGCGTGTCCGACCTTCCGCGTACGCGCCAGCCCCCGGGTCTTGGCGACCACGTCGTGGGAGGTCCAGCCCGCGGGCTTGTCCACGACCAGCAGTCCGTCCGGCGCCGGCGGCGGCCGGTCCCTGACGCCGGTCACGCCGCGGTCACTCCTCAGCGGCGTGCTTGTACGGGTCGGGCTCCCCCGCGGGCTCCTTGCCGCTGCGCACCTCGGCGACGGTGGCGTCCGCCGCACGCGCCGTGGCGAGCAGCTCCTCGACCCGCCGCGCGTCGGACGGCACGCCGTCGGGGACGAACTGGATGGTCGGCGTGAACCGCACCGCCAGCGCGCGGCCGACCGCGGCGCGCACGACGCCGGTCGCCGAGGTGAGGGCCGCCGTCGAGTCGGCCCACGCCGTCTCGTCGCCGTAGACCGTGTAGAAGACCTTCGCCTCGCGCAGGTCGGGGGTGACGCTCGCGTCGGTGATCGTCACCAGCGACAGCCGCGGGTCCTTGACCTGCCGCTCGATCGTCTCGGCCGCCAGCTGCCGGATGCGCACCGCGAGCTTGCGGGCGCGCGCCCTGTCCACCATCGCTACTCGTCCTCCAGATCAAGGAGCTGCCGCCGAGCCGACAGCAGCTCCACCTCGGGGTGCCCGAGCAGCAGCCGCTCGCAGCCGTCGAGCACCTCGTGCACGTGGGCGCCGTCGACGGCGACGACGGCCACCCCCAGCAGCGCCCGGCGGTGCAGCTCGAGGTGCCCGGCCTCGGCCGCGGAGACGGCGTACCGCCGCCGCAGCTCGGCCAGGATCGGCCGCACCACCGACCGCTTGTCCTTCAGCGACCGGACGTCGCCCAGCAGCACGTCCAGGGCGAGCGACCCGGTCACCATCCCCGTCGACGTCCGGCCGCGATCAGTCCCGGGGCTTCTCGCGCATCTCGAACGTCTCGATCACGTCCTCGACCTTGATGTCGTTGAACGACCCCAGGCCGATGCCGCACTCGTAGCCTTCGCGCACCTCGGTCGCGTCGTCCTTGAAGCGACGCAGCGAGTCGACGGTGAGGTTGTCGGCGACGACGACGCCGTCGCGCAGCAACCGGGCCTTGGAGTTGCGGGTGATCGTGCCGGACCGGACGATCGAGCCGGCGACGTTGCCCGCACGCGGCACCCGGAAGACCTCGCGGACCTCCGCGCTGCCGAGCTGGATCTCCTCGTAGATCGGCTTGAGCAGACCCTTGAGCGCCGCCTCGATGTCGTCGATCGCCGCGTAGATGACGCTGTAGTAGCGGATCTCGACGCCCTCGCGGTCGGCGAGCTCACCGGCCTTGCCCTGCGGCCGGACGTTGAATCCGATGATCACCGCGTCCGAGGCCGACGCCAGGTTGACGTTGGTCTCGGTGATGGCGCCGACGCCGCGGTCGATGATCCGCAGCGAGACCTCGTCGCCCACGTCGATCTTGAGCAACGCGTCCTCGAGCGCCTCCACCGAACCGGAGACGTCGCCCTTGAGGATGAGGGTGAGCTCGTTCTTCTGGCCGTCCGCGAGCTGGTCGAAGATCGACTCGAGGGTCGGTCGACGACGGGCCATCGCCAGGCCGGCGTTGCGCTCGCGCGCCTGCCGCTGGTCGGCGATCTGCCGCGCCACCCGGTCCTCGGGCACCACGATCAGGTTGTCGCCCGCACCGGGTACGGACGTCAGGCCGAGCACCTGCACCGGCCGGGCCGGGCCCGCCTCGGTGACGGCATCGCCGTGCTCGTCGAGCATGGCCCGGACGCGCCCGAAGGCGTCGCCCGCCACGACCGAGTCGCCGATGTGGAGCGTGCCGCGCTGCACCAGCACGGTGGCCACCGGACCGCGGCCGCGGTCGAGGTGGGCCTCGATCGCGACGCCCTGGGCGTCGACGGTCGCGTCCGCCGTCAGCTCGAGCTCCGCGTCGGCGGTGAGCAGGACGGCCTCGAGCAGCTCGTCGATGCCGGTGCCGTTGCGCGCCGACACGTCGACGAACAGCGTCTGGCCGCCGTACTCCTCGGCGACCAGGCCGTACTCGGTGAGCTGGCCCCGGATCTTCGCCGGGTCCGCGCCCTCCTTGTCGATCTTGTTGACCGCCACCACGATCGGCACGCCGGCCGCCTGCATGTGGTTGAGCGCCTCGATCGTCTGCGGCATCACGCCGTCGTCGGCCGCGACCACGAGGATCGCGATGTCCGTGACCTGCGCGCCCCGTGCACGCATGGCGGTGAACGCCTCGTGACCCGGGGTGTCGATGAAGGTGATCAGCCGGTCGGCGTTCTTGGCCAGCACCTGGTACGCGCCGATGTGCTGCGTGATGCCACCGGCCTCGGAGCCCATGACGTCCTCGTGGCGGATCGCGTCGAGGAGCTTGGTCTTGCCGTGGTCGACGTGACCCACGACGGTGACCACCGGGGGCCGCGGCTCGAGCTGCGCGTCGTCGTCGTAGTCGGCCCCGAACTCGAGGTCGTAGCGGGCCAGCAGTGCCGCGTCCTCCTCGCCGGGCGTGACGATCTGGACCTCGTAGTTGAGGGTCACGCCGAGCAGCTGCAGCAGGTCGTCGGTGACCGACTGGGTCGCGGTGACCATCTCGTTGAGCTGCGTCAGCACCACCTGGACGAGCGAGGCCGGGTTGCAGTCGATCTTCTCGGCGAAGTCGGCGAGCGAGGCACCGCGAGGCAGGCGCACGAGCTCCCCGCGACCGCGCGGCGCACCGGACTCGAAGGTCGGTGCCGAGAGGTTGTCGAACTCCTGCCGCTTCGCGCGCTTGGACTTGCGCTGCTTGCCGCGGGGCGCGCCGGGACGACCGAACGCACCGGCCGTACCGCCGCCACGACCACGGCCGCCGGGGCCGCCGGGGC
>CAJCIY010000104.1 GCA_903970495.1 Candidatus Melainabacteria bacterium
CTGTCGGCGAGGACCACCTGCCGGTACAGCGACCGCAGCAGCGTCTTCCCGAGGATCTTGAACCGGTCGGTCGCGGTGATCGTGATGACGGGCTGCACCCCGTTGACCCAGCTGACCGGTGCTGTGTCGACGAAGCCGTAGGCGAGCGGGTAGGAGACCGACAGCCACGTGCAGGTGAGCCGCAGCGGCGTGTTCAGCGCCAGCCCCGGGTTGTAGACGGTCGTGTTGCCGGGGGTGAGCGCGCCGCCGGTGTTGTCGAGGGTGACGGTCATCTGGCCGGGCTGGACCTCGTCGATGTTCCGTTGCCGCCCGCGGTGCCAGGAGAACCCGGTGTCGAGGTCGAGCCGGGAGCTGAGGTCGACCCACGCGCCGGCGGGTGCGCTGCCGACGCTGCCGGGGCCGTAGCCGAAGCACGCCTCGAGCTTCCAGGTGGGGGTGGCCGCTGCGGCCATCAGGCCAGGCCGATCCTGTACCCGTGGTTCTTCAAGTCGAGCAGGTAGTTGTGCGTCGACTTCCCGATGACCTTGCCGTCGAGCACGACCTGGATGACGAGCGGCTGGGCGCTCACGGTCGTGCCGCCACCACCTGCAACGCGACCGCGGCTGGGCATCAAAGGTCGCGCACCTGGCGCCGAGTCCAGGCTGCCGATCGGCACGACGATCTCGGGACCCGCTTCGCCGATGACAGCCAGGGTCGGCTGCGTCACGATCCCACCGGTAGCGCCGACGTGAACACCGATGTGCCCGAGCGCGCCGGTGACCCCTCCGGTGGCCTTCCCGGCGATGCTCTTGACCTTGCCGGCGGCTGAGTCGACGTCCTTCAGCGCGGAGGACATGGTGCTCAGGATCGGCTTGATCACGGCCCATGCGTCCTGCACGTCGGACTCGATGCCGCCCCAGATGAGGGTGAACGCCGCGCCGATGTCGCTGACCGCGTCGTCCAGTGGTGCGAGGCCGTCCTTCACGAACGCGCTGAGCACTGGGCCGGCGTAGCGCCACGCGAGCTGCACCGCGCCGGAGATCAGCCGGAACTGGGCGGCGAACAGCGCGCCGAGTATCCGCAGAGGGTCCGCGATGGTCACCTCGAGGAAGTCGGCGACCACGCTGAAGATCGGGTGCAGCGCGGTGTTCCAGACCGAGAGGGTGACGGCCTTGATGCGGTTGAAGACGGCTGTCCAGTTGTCGGCGAGGGCGATGGCGGCGCGGAGGACGAGCTCGATGGGGCCGACGATCGGGTAGACGGCCAGCATGATCCACTTGGAGTCACGCTGGATGAACGCGGTGACGTCGTTCCAGTGCGTGATGAGCTCGTAGATCCCGACGCCGACGGCGGCGATGACCCCTATGACCGCGAGGAAGGGCCACGTCGCGGCGACCGTCGCGATGGCGGCCTGCGCTGCTGCAACCGTGTAAACACCGATGGCGACAACCAGCACAGACCCGATGGCGACTGCGAGCAGCTTGGCCACGGCGGTGTGCTTCTCGAACCACTGCACGACTTGGTCGGTGACCTGCGCGAGCTGCTCCAGCTTCGGGATCAGCGCGAGCCCGAGCCGGGTCGCCAGCTCGTCGCCGGTCGCCTTCAGCTGGTCGACCTGGAACGACAGCGTCTTGGTCGTCGCCGTCCAGTCAGCGCCGAAGGTGCTCGCGCCGGTAGCAACCTCGGCGGTCTTCTGCTGAAAGCGGGTGACCTGCGATACCAACGTCGTAAGACCGATGCCGGCCTTCTTGCCGAACGCGATCGTCATGATCTGACCGACCTTGCCGCCCGTGTCCCCGGCAGCCTTGAGCTTGTCCGACAACTCCTGCACGGCAGCGTTCAGTCCGTGCTCGGACATCGTCTTGCCGAGTGCCGTCGTAGACAGACCGATGGAGTTCAGCGCGTCCACCGCAGCGGGCCCGGCGGCGGGCTTCGCCAGCGCCATGACGGCCATGCGAAGAGCGGTCGCCGCGTCCGCGCCCCGGATGTTGTTGTCACCGAACGTCGCGAGCGCGCCACCGACGGACTGCATCGACACCCCGAAGCCCTTGAGCGTCGGCAGGATGCCCGTCCCAAGCGCCTCGGCGAGATCCTCCATATGCATGTCACCGGCGCCGACGGTGGCATTGAGGATGCCCATCGCCGCTGACGTCGTCTTGATGCCGGAGATCCCGGAGACGACGGTGGCGTTCAGAGCGTTCGTGACATCGGTGAGGTTCGCCTGCCCGACCCGAGCGCCCTCCGCGGCGATCTTCAACTCTTGCAGGGCCTTCGCGCCTCGAGCGCCGGTCGACTCGATGTGGAACAGCGCCTGCGACAGCGCGAGCGGCGCAGTCGCGGTCGGCCCGGCGAGGGCGAGCACCGACTTTGACATGGAGTCGACCTCGGCCTGCGACGCGCCCGCCTGCGTGCGGAGCAGTTCCATCGACGCCTGGAAGTCGGCGCCCATCCGGATCGACACCGCACCCACGGCCGCGCCGGCCGCGGCGATGCCGATCAGCGCGACCTTCCCCAGACCCGCGAGCTTCGAGAACGCGGACGACTTCCCGCCCATGCCCTCGATCTCGTCACCGGCGGCACGAGCGGCGATCCCGGCCTTCGCCAGCACCCGCGACAGGGACGCGTCGGTGCCGTAGAGGACGACCCTGACCGAGGAGGTAGCCATCAGGTGTCTCCTCTCAGGTCAGCGCTTCGCGTCTTCGATGAGCCGCTCGCACGCGGCGACGAGGTCGAGAACCTGCACCCACGTCAGCAGGTCCCACTCCCACGGGCGGATCCCGAAGTGGAGGGCGAACATCACGTGCCAGCGGGCGTGCAGCAGCTCCGGGTCGACGTCCGCGCCGCGGCGCTTCGCTGGAGCGGTCCAGACGACGCGGTCCGCGCTCACCGGCCGGCTACTGCTCGGCGGTCGGGGCGGTGCTGAGCATGTCGGTGAGGTCGAAGTCGAAGTCGGCGAACGACCCCGCCGCGGCGCCGAGCTTCCGGCGCTTCGCCATCCACACCATCAGGCCGATCGCCTCGAGGTCCTGGGCGTTGACCGCTGCGCCGAACTCCTCGAGCGTCATCCCGAGGTGCTTCTTCACCGCGACCGCCTCGGAGAACATCAGCCTGGAGGAGTCGAACGGGTAGGTCTCCCCGTCGATGACAAACGCGAGCTCCGCAGGCTCCGGCTTCGAGGTCTTCGGCATGCTCAGCCTCCCAGTCCGTGGCGGTGGAGCTCGACGTCGACGGCGGCGCGGACGGTCTCGGCGACCTTCTCCTGCTGGCCGGCGACGGCCGGCGCAAGGAACGGGTGCATCGGCTGGCTCACCCAGTTCGTGTCATCGCCGAACACGGGGTGCCGGAAGGTGCCGGACGCGCCGCCGTTCCGCTGCGACCCGCGTTCGAGCAGGCCGGGCAGCGGGGCGTGGCCGGCGGGCATCTTGTTCCGCTTCGCGGTGATGAACACCCCGGTCCGGCTCGCGGTGAACGCGGTCTCGACGGTGATCGTCGCGGCGACCTTGCTCGACACCTCGGCGGCGTTCTGCCGCGCGCGGTCCGCGATCGGCTTCGCCGCGGCGCGGAGACCGGCGCGGAGGCTGCGGAGCGTCGCCTTGTCGTCGACGGACTTCAGCGCGACGGCGAGGTGGAACAGCTGGGAGGCGTCGACTGAGGTCTCGGCGGCTGGGGTGCGCGGCATCAGCGGGTGCTGTCCGTGCTCTGGTAGGTGACCGTCAGCGCCGGGTGCGTCCCGTCGTACAGGGCCGTGTAGTTGTAGCCGGTCGAGTTGACGTCCATCCCGTCGATCGTCGGAGCGTCCGTGTCGAGGTAGCACTGTGGCAGCGCGAACTGCACCGACGTGTAGTAGGTGGAGGCGATCAGCAGACCGGTGAACGACCAGATCAGCGAGAACGGGGTGTCGGCGGAGAACCGGTCCGCGAGGTCCGCCTTCGTCACCAGGTCCGCGGTGATCGTCCCAGTGATCTTGTCCTCGGCGTTGAGGACCGGCGCGGACTTCAGCCCGCCGCTGTTGGCGTAGAACCGCTTCGTGTCCATCCCGCGCTCGAGCTTCATGCTCATGCCGGTGACACCCTGGATCGTCGCCTCCGACCCGTAGGCGCCGATCTTCACGGCCATCATCGAGAAGTCGAACGGGTCCTGGTTGGTGTACGCGGGGGTGATCGCCGCCTGCGCCTCAGTGACCGTCTGCGCGTCGAGGCCGAGCTCGAGGGACAGCAGCGAGTCGATGGAGCAGCTGAACTCGCCCGACGTCGCCTTGCACCCCGGGTAGGTGTACGGGTTCAGCGTCCCGCCGAGTGTCGGGATCCCCAGCTGCGAGGTCATCGACAGCGCCGCAGGGTCGGACAGCACGTGCGTCTGCAGGTACGCGGCGGTCGTCGCCTGCTGCACCGGGGTCGCCGCAGATCCGAGGAGCTGCGCGATGAGCAGCCCGAACCCGTTGCCGGTGACGTCGACCGTCACCGAGCCGGACGCGTCCTGCGTCGTCACCGCGCGGCGGGCACCGCGGTCGACGAGCCGCCCCGCGGCGACACCGGTGCCCTGGACGGTGTTCTTGTTCTTCTTCAGGTCGCACTTCGTGACCTCGTACGCGCGGGTCGGCGGCACAACGGTGCCGTACGTGGTCTCTTCCGCGACGGCGAAGTAGGCGCCGACGCCGCTGCCAACAGCCATGGTCAGGCCTCCGGGGTCTGGGTCGCGGCCGCGATGGCCTCGAGGACGGTCGTGCGCGGCTTGGCTCGCTGCTGCTCGAGCGCGCCGATCCGGTCGGCGAGGTGCGGACGGCCGGTGACGGTCCGGACGAGCTCGTCGGCGTGCATCGCCGCCAGCTGCTCGTCGGTCGGGTCGGTGTCGTCCGGCACGGGCGGCGGCGCGTCCGGCACCGGGCCGGAGGCCTCGAAGTAGCCGGTGTCGAGGATCGTGGTGGTGTCGACGCCGGGTACCGGGTCGGTGGTGTCGGTGCCGTCGACGGGGTCGGTCGGGTCGGGGATCTCGACCGTCTGCCCCGGCTCGACGACGAGCCCGAGGGTTGGTAGGTCGACGACCTGGTCGGAGGTGTTGGTGACCTTCATGACGCCGCCTTCTGGATCCGGTTCTGGACGTGGACGAAACCGAGGAACACCGCCTGCCGGCCGTCCTTGACGGTCGCGAGGTCGGTCTGCTGCAGCGACAGCCGCTCGAGGTTCGAGACGCGGACGAGACCACCAAGGGTGGGGTCGGCGACGATCGCCTGGTCGATCGCCATGAGTAGCGCGAGCGCCTGGTCGCGGGCCGCCTTCTGGGTCTGGCCGCCGACCGAAGCGCAGACCTGGAGGCTGACGGAGTAGTTCTCTTCCCGCGCGTACCCGGTCGCGGCCCAGCTCTGCGAGCCGTCCTGCACGACCGGCTCGGTGAGGTTCCCGACGACGGCCCACAGGTTGGAGGTCCGGTCGGCGAGGATGCCGTCGCCGACCTCGACGGTGAGCCCGAGGTTCGGGATCAGCGCGACCAGGTAGTCGATGACCGCGCCGATGGTCGTAGTCGTGCCGGGCATCAGCCGATCCCAGGGAGCCGGCGGCTGACGCCTTGGAGGAGTTCGCTGACCCGGTTCGGGATGGCGTAGGTGAGCGCCTGCGACGGCTCCGGGGTGTCGTACCCGGGGATCGGCTCCGCCGCCTGGTCGCCTTGCACCCAGTGCCGGACGAACTCGATCGCGGCCTGCTGGATGTAGGCCGGGATCGACGGCAGCCCGGCGGTGTAGGTGACGACGATGTTGTCGGTGCCGTCGGCGAACGCGCCGTCGATGCCGCCGCCGTACCGGCGGGTGAGGGTGCCCGTCGTCTGGTCGAACGAGACACTGAAGGCGGTCGCCTGGTCCGGGGTGTTGATGATCGTCAGCGCCGATGGTGTCTGCCCGACGTACTCGTTGACGGTCTGCACCGACGCGGCGGGGAGCTGCCGCAGGACGATGGTCGCCGGGCCGCCGTCGTGCGACTCGTTCACCGTCCGCTGGGCCACCGGTCCGGTGATCGCCTCGATGACGCTTGTCGCCGTGTCGATCCAGGCCTGGAGCAGCGTGTCCTGGCTGCCATCGGAGATGCTGAGGACGGCCTTGACCTGGGCGAGCGTGCACAGGTCGGCAGCTGCAGCGACGACAACCATCGGCTCAGGCGGTAGAGGTGGGGCGGCTCGCGCGGCCTGTCGGTCGGCTGGTCTTCGCGGGCTGCTCCTTCGCGCGGTCTTCTGCCGCCTTCTCAGGAGTGCGGTGCTCAGCGGCGGCCTTCTCGGTCTTCTGCTGCCGGGCCCACGCGGCCATCCGGTCGTCGACGGTGGGGTCCTGCTCGAACCGCTTCGCGAGCGCCTCCCACGTCAGGCCCGGCTCGGTCGCGACCATCTCGCGATAGTTGTCGGCGACGAAGTCCGGCAGCGCGACGCGGGGGCCTGTCCCGTCGGACTTCGGGGTGCCGGCGATGGTGACGTGGTCGGCGTCGGTGAGGTGCGGGTGCGAGGCGTGCACGTGGCCGTGCTCTGCTCCGGCCGCGCCGGTGGGGTCGGCGTCGACGGTCGGGTCGTCGAAGTGCTCGGACATGCTGTCTCCTTGGCAGTCGGCTGGCGCTGAGGTTCGTGCGGGCGGTCCCTGTCACGGCCGAGACGTGGTTCGCCTCGGCCGTGACAGGTCAGATCGGGCCTAGAACTGCGAGGCCGGGAGCACCTGGCCGGAGTTGGCGGCGTCGACGCCGCCCTGCACCGCGACCGCCTGGGGGTAGCGGCCCGAGGTGAACGCCGCGTAGCCGTACAGCACGAGCTCGATCTCGAGCTGGTTGCCGTAGGTCTGCGGGAACTCGAGCTGCAGCGGTGCGTCGGGGTCCTCCCACAGGAACAGCTGAGAGGTGTCCGCGATGATGATCGGGGACTCGTCCGAGCCGGTGCCGTACGTCACCGGGATGTTGGAGTCGGTGACCACCGGCAGGCCGGCGAGGGTGCCGACGACCTGGTAGGAGATCCCGGTCGGGTTGCCGTCGATGCTGTAGCCGCCGGGCTCGACGTTGATCCCGTAGGCGTTGTAGGGGCCGTTCTGCGCCGGGACGACGAAGGGCCGGTTGCTGCCGTCAAGCGCGGCCTGCAGGAACGCCCAGAGCATCGGGTTCATGAAGTTGACCCGCGGCGAGAGGATCGTCCCCGCGTTGGCGATGCGGCCGACGCCGCCCGCGTTCTTCGCGTAGATCAGCGCCGCCGTGGCTGCCTGGCCGTACGCCGTCGACGTGAACTTGCCGGCGGTGTTGAGCACACCGAGCATCTGGTTCGAGGTACCCGTGCCGGCGATGACCTGCCGGTCCTTCTCCGCCGAGTAAGCCGCGGCGAGGTCACCGAAGATGATCTCGTCGGTACCGGTGCCTCGCTCGATCGACTGCCGGGACGTCGGGTGCTGGCCAGCGATCGTGACGACGGGGACTGTCAGGTTCGCGTCGACCTGGTCGGTCTCCTGCACCGGCGTGTTCTCCGCGGACTGGGACGCGACAGCTGCGCCGGTCGTGCCGCGCGGGATGATCACGGACATGCCCGTCGGCGGCAGGTCCTTGTGCTGGCAGGCGTTCGCGAACGGGCTGCCGGCGCGGAGCACCGGGGCGTACATGTCGGTCAGGTAGACCGGCGGGATCAGCCCGGCGAACGACGAGGTCGTCGCGGCCCGATCCTGCACCTCGGGCGAGTCGGCCATGTGATGGCGGATCCGCTCGGCCGATTTGTGGTCCTTGCCGAACCGGGTGAGGTCGCGGAAGAACGAGGTCTCGAACTGGTTGTCGCGCCGGTAGATCTTCGGCTCCTTGACCGTGGTGGTCGAGGTGCCGCCGCGCTGGCCGCTGGCCGACGGGTCGGTGACGCCGGTGTCGGCGCGGAGCGCCGCTGCCTTCTCGTCGCGCTCGAGCTCGGCCTCGAGCTCCTTGACGCGGTCGGAGAGGACCTCGACCTTGCCGTCGACGTCGTCACGCTTCGCGACCAGGGCTCGGACCTGCGTGGTCTCGGCCTCGGTCAGGTCGTCCTTCCCGGCGCCGCGCTCGGCGGCGGCCGTGCGGATCTGGGTGATCTCCTTCGCGTGCGCGGCGCGCTCGTCGAGGAGGTCGTCGCGCCGCTTCCGCAGCTGCGCGACGAGCTCGGGGAGGGTCAGGGAGCCGCCGCGGATGGCGTAGATCGGTCGTCCGTCGGCGCGCTGACCGAGGACGCGCAGGGTGCTGCGCATGAGAGTTCTCCAGTTCTGTGACAGGGCGTGGTGTTCGCCGTGCCGACAGGCGGGGTGCTCCCAGGCCGCCGGGGATCTCGTCCCGGGGCGCAGTGCTCCTACGCGAAGGCCGTGCTGGCATCCCGGCCGCATCTGGCGGTCGGGAAGTGTGGGTGCGCTACAGCAGCGCGAGGTCGGCCTGGGTGAGGCCGCGGGTGGTCGGCGCTGTGGCGCCGCGGAGGTTGAGCTCGGCGAGCAGGTCGTCCGTCGTCGCCCGCTTCAGCAGACCGCCGGCGGCGCGCAGCTGCCCGCTCGTGGCGGGGTTCGCGCCGTAGCCGACGATCGCGACGTCACCGCGGTCGAGGTCCACCTCGTTGATCACGAACTGGGTGAAGTCGGGTGACCACTCACCCATCGTGATCATGAAGCGGAAGGACATCTCGTCGATGAGACCGGCGTCCATCTTCGGGGCGATGTAGGCGACGTCGGCGTCGTTCGGGTCGAGATCAGGCGCGTTGACGTCGAGGCCCTCGTCGGTCTCGGCGAGCTGCAGGCTGCCGTTTGTCGTCCGAGCGATGCGGCGCAGCGAGTCGTGCGCGAGAACCAGCGGGACGTCGAGATCAGGCTGGGTGAGGGTCTTGCCGAACGAACCGGACGCGACCATCTCCGTGTAGGGCCCGAACATGTCGTACATGACGTAGCCCTGGTTCGTCGCCGACGCGATGCCGTGGAACGCGCGCGTCCCGCCGGGCGCTGTCGGGGCGCGCAGCTCCATAGCCTTCGCGCGGACCCGCATCAGGGGTCGGGCGCCGGACCACTCCTCGCAGCGGCGCTGCGACGGGCGGTCACGGCGCGCCACCGTCGCCTGGGACCGTTCCCGCGAAGCCTGCGCGATCAGCTCTTCGAGCATCGTCATCCCTTCCCGGACGTGGACGGCTGGTTGTCGGGCTCGTCCGGGTCCTCGTCGGGGTCCGGATCCTCAGCGGGTGCGGGAGGTAGCGCCTTCGCGCCGCCGAGCGGGGTGATCGTCAGCTGCGGAACCCAGCTGATCTCGGTGAGCTGCTCGGCGGTCATCGGCGGCAGGTCCTCGTCGTCGCGAACCTCAGACGGCGCCTTCACCCGGCCGGCGATCGACACGACGTGCGCCTTCCACCGGGTCAGCAGGTCAGCGCGGTTCAGCGAGTCCAGGTCGTAGCGGGCGTACCGCGGCGCCGGCAACAGCCGCGACAGCGCCCGCTCGCGGCGGATGAACGCCGGCCCGATCCCGAACGTCCGGAAGTCGAGGCCGCGCTGCTCGAGGTTCGCGTAGGTGAGCGAGTCACCCGACTTGAAGCCGATCATCTCCGGCTGCATCGAGAAGAACCGGGCGACGTCGGCGCCGTTCGCGCCGATCGTCAGCAGGAACTGCGACTCCTCCGGCTTCACCGACAGCGGCTGCCAGCTGGCGCCTGCGCCGAGGACAGCGGGCCCGCGGTTACCTGACCACGCCTCGGTCACCATCGCTGACAGCGACTTCGCCTCGTCCGGCGTCAGCCGCTGTTCCGTTGTCAGCAGCCCGGAGGGGTTCAGCGAGTCCCGGAACCACTGCGCGCCGAAGTCGGAGGCGCCGAGCCCGATGCCCATCGTCCGTGCCATGTACGCCAGCGGGGACAGCCCCACCAGCATCCCGGGCATCGTGAACGCCTTCTCGTGCCACATGTCGAAGGTGTTCTGCACTTTGCCACCGACCCGGTAGACCGGCAGCTTCGTCGTCTTGTCGCGAGTGACCGACACCTGGTCGGGGTCCTGCAGCTCGATCTGCGTCGGATAGCCGAGACCGTCCCGCGCCACGATCACGCCGTACGCATTGCCGCGAAGGTCCAGCGACACCTGACTCGAGTACAGCCACTCGCAGATGTCGACCTGCGCGCCGCCGGGGTTCGTCAGCACCGCCGGCATGGGCATGTCGACCTTGGTTCCGGCGACCTGCCGGTAGACGTTGATCGGCGTCGTCGAGATCAGGTCCGCGCGGAGGCTGACCGCCCGCCACACCGCCGACAACGTGAGCGCGGCGTCGGCGCTGACAGTCGCGACCGACCCGGTGCCGCTGGCCAACCGCTGCGGGACGAGCGGCTGCCCAGCGTCGCCAACGGCTCGCTGCTCCGAGACGAGGAAGCTCACGGGCGTCGCCGCGCCGCGAGTACGGCATCACCGACGACGTCGGCGACGAGGAACGCGCCGAACACGGCAAGCCCACATGGCCACGGGCCCAGCAGCGACGCCGCGACGGAGATCAGAGCTGCGCCGATAAGCCCACGAGCGCGGACCAGCAGCCGATCAGTGGCGCGGTACGTGGCACCTGCGACGCGCACGAGACCGAGCAGACCTCGGGCCGCCACGCGTCGCAGTCGCGGCATCGCTTGGCTCCTAGGTGAACACGAAGATCTGCGGTCCGCCGGCAGCGCCGGCGCCGTGAAGAGCGACGGTCGCGGCGACCAGCGGGGTGATGTCGGAGGTGGTGTCCTTCCGCCGCCACCGGAACGACTCCCCGACGTCGTGGCGGCGGCCGGCGGCGACAGCTGACGTCAGCTCGACCTGTCCGCGGTGGCGCACTCCAGCGCCCTCGACCAGGTCGAGCAGCGCGCCGCACGCCTGCTGGTACTCCCGGGCGTCCACCAGCGCGACGTCGACGCCAGCGGCTTCGAGGTCTTCGATCAGCGACCCGGCCGGCGACGCTGGCACGACCCGGATCGGCATCCGCCACCGGCGGTGACGCTGGATCAGGTAGTCGAGCACCCAGGTGGTCCCTCGGCCGTGCGCGGCGAGCTCTACGTGCTTCAGGCCGTCCGCGCGGATGCCGGCGAAGACCACCGCTGCGGCTGTCCTGTCGGGCGAGACATCCACCGCGCACGACAGGCCGGTCGCGATCGACGACCGGGGGTCCGTCAGCTGTTCCCACGCCTTTGCGCTGATGGGTGACGCGTCGAGGACGTCGAGCAGCTCATCCCAGATCCCGTACCGCTCCCGGAACAGCTCTGCCTCGTCGAGTGCCTGCCGCTCGACGTCGACGAACGTCGCCGACAGCCGGCCGCCGTAGGCCGGGTTCGCATCGGCAACAGCGCGTGGATCGTTCGGGTCGAACCCAGGCGCCGACGACCACTCGGCGTAGAAGAGCCGGTCATCGTCGTCGCTCACGCGGTCATGCCTGCCAGCGCGAGCGCACGCGCCCTGACCGCGTGCAGCTGGTACGAGTCGCTGAATCCCGCCGAGGAGGTGTACCAGACCTGAGGGTTAGGCCGCGCCGACAGCGTCGGCAGCAGCGCACCCATCTGCCGGCCGTCGAGGATCATGGCCTCGTCGAAGAACAGAGCGTCGCCGCTGAAGCCACGGCCGCCCGCGCGGGACCGGGCCATAAAACGCAGCCGGTGACCGGCGAGAGTCTCGATCTGCTCCTCCCCGTGCGACTCGCGTGGCTTCCTGCACAGCTTCCGCAGCCGGTCGCAGTTCTCGATCAGCGATCGAACCCGCAGGAAGTGCTCGGTCGTCGTCGCGAAACGGTGCGCCGTGTGGATCATCAGCCGGTCGGTGTCGACCAGGAACAGGCCGCCGAGCTGGCGAGCCTCCAGGATCGAGCCCTTGCCGTTCTGTCGACCGACAACCACAGCTGCCTCGAACGCCGACCACAGCCCGTCCGGGCGCACACCACATGCACCGATCACCGTGTCCGCCTGCCACGGGTCCAGGTCGAGACCAGCGACCATCGCGAGATCGACCATGTCCTCAGCGAGAGCGGTCGAGGCGGCTGCTGGCACCACCGAGATCCGCGGCCTACGCGTCCCCAGCAGTTCGGCGTTCCCGCTCCGCTCGAGCGTCAGCGAGTTCGTCACGCAGCGACTTCCCCTCGGCCGGCTTCTGCGCCGCCTTCGCAGCCACGTAGGTCTCCCGCAACTCCCGCGCGACCATCGCCGAACCATGAGCGTCCAGCTGCCGGCCAAGACGTCGGCACATCGCCGCGAGCACCGGGTCGGCCGCGAGCAGCTCGGCCTCGACGGCTTGGGTCACCGTCTGGACGCCCGGGCCCGGCGCGGCGGTCAAGGTCGTCGGCTTTTTGCGGCGAGATCCCCGGCGCGAGAGGTCGCGGCATCGCTCGCAGCGAAGGGTTGGTCGACCGCGACGCCCAGGGTGGTCAGGCAGCTCGACCTTGCAGTCGACGCACGCACGCATGGTCATGACGTCCCGCGTTTCTGGTGACGCGTTTACGCGACGAGGGAGAAAAAAAGTTCACAGGCGGGTCGAGGCACCTAGTGACCAAAAAGGATGATCTTAGGGACTACCAGTCGGTCGACGTGCCGCGGACGGCGATGGTGCGCTGTTGCTGCTGGGCGTTGCCGTCTCGCGCTCCCTGCTTGAGGTTGCACGCTCTGTGCTGTGGGTTGATCGCCTGCCACGACGGCACCCGTCTGCTGGTGCGGGCTGGTGCGTTGTCGGGATGGCCGCCGGACCATGACAGCGGGTGTGGTGAGACGGCGTCGCGCGGGATCGCTCGGCCGCAGCCGCCGCGGCCGACGCACACCCACGGCTTGTGCTGCTTGGCTAGAGCACACTGCCTGCGCCACTCGGCGCCGTAGGGGTTGGTGGTTCGGCGCTTGGCGGTGCTGAACCGATGCGTGGACACGAGGTCAGGTCCGGATACGACGACTGCCGTTCGGCGTCGCCTTGGATTTGGGCGCGCGAACGGCAGCGACGTCACACTCGCTGATTCGTCGGCTGTCGTCAAGCATGTGCTGTCAGCGTGTCGTGGCCGACGCAGCTGCAGCCGAGGATCACTAGGTCGCCGACCGCGTCGACAGCGGTGGTCAGCCGGCAGGCGATCGGTGGTTCGTGGTCGGCGATCTGCTGCACGTCGTGGCCGAGGTCGAACAGGCGGTCACGGCTCTTCCACTGCTGGCCGCACGCCATGCACAACACTTCGAGCTGGGTCGGGTCGGGCATGATCAGTGCTGGGTCGACGGTCGGTAGCTCGTCGGCTGGTGCGTCGGGGTCGACGCGCAGGACGTGGGTCTGACCGCAGTTCGGGCAGCAGCGGTCGCGGATCGACAGCGCGGGTCGTGCGTCGGACTGCCCGAGGCGCCATCGCAGGCCGCGCGCCCAGTCGTTCACCTTGAACGTCCACAGCCGGATCGTGTTCAGCTCGCCGCCGGCGATGACCTGCTCGGCGACCTGGCGCAGGTCGGCTGAGGTGTCGTCGCGGACCTTGAGCTTGAAGTCGCGCACCTCACCCTGGATCGACGCTGCGACGTCGGCGAGGTAGTCGGCGAGGCCGACGTCGTACGGCGGCCGCGAGCCCGGCGTGCCGCGTGTCGTGCCCTCGCGGCTGTCCACGAGCGCGTCGATGGCCTGACGCCAGAGCGACGGCAGCCGGCCCTTCTGCGTCACACCGTCATCGCCGAGGACCTTCACCGTCTTGCCGACCACCAGGATCGCCACAGCGTCGCGAAGTTCGGTAGCAGCGAGGTTGACCTCGCGGCGGGTCATGACTGCTCCGGATCGGGAGCGGTCTGCTGCGAGATGGCGATGTCGTACGTGGTCAGGTCGATGTCGACGTTCGCGTCGAGAGTGATGTGGACGCGGTTGAGCAGGCCGACCTCTAAATCGACGGTGACGGCGGTGGGGGCGATCTTGTGACCGTCGAGCTCGATCGACGTCATCTCGCCGACCGGTCCGCCTGTGATCTTCACCGTGTGCGGGATCAAGCCGTCTCCTCCGTGCTTGGGTCGGGATCGGACGAGAGCAGCGTGAGGCCGCGGCGTCGTGCCTCGGCTGGGTTGGCGTGCTTGCGCTCATGGCAGTGCCGGCAGGCGGTGATCCGGTTCGCCTCGTCGGTGATCGAGCCGCCGGCAGCGCGGCTCTTGCGCTCGTCCCAGTCGTCCGCCCAGCCGGTGCAGCCGGTGTCCCAGCGGATCTCGCACAGCGGCCGGCCGTGGTCGCGCTCGAGCTGCTTGGCGATGTTCGAGCGTTCGCGGGACTCGCGTGCGCGTTTCGGTGACTGCTGGCGCAGCTGCGCGCGTCGGACGAGCGCCCTGGACGGCAGGCCGAGCGCGGGCTTCGACGTGAGCGGCTTCTTCCGGCGCGGCATCGGTGAGCGCTTCACCGTGGCCTGCCGACCGGTAGCGCCGGAAGGCACACCTAGCAGACCAGCGGAGCAGGGGTGATCCCGGACTTCACCAGCCTCGTGCGGTACGCCAGCGTGTACGGGTGCATGACAATCGGCTGCTGGCACTTCGTGCACGACCCAGGCTTGTGACCGTCGCGGGACTGATCGACCGTGACGACGCCGCGCATCACCTGCATCACACCCCGCGCCGTCATGCGAGCACCGGGACGCGGCGCGGCGCGCACACGTCGTCGTGGTGAGCGTGCCCGTTCGGCTTGCCGTCGGGCCACGCGTAGTCAGGCCACCACGTCGCGCGGGGCACCAGTGTGGCGTCGAGGTCGACCTGCCAGTGGCCGCCGGCGACAGGCCACGGCGTCAAGAAGATAACCGTCGCCGACTTCGTGTTCCGAGCGCGAAGAATCTCCGCGCCGCACTTCCGGCAGGAAGGTCCGCCGCGGCTCATCGGGTCACATCCGGGTCGAGGCGGACACACGCTGTCGCCGGAGGGTTCGCCGGGTCCTCGACGGTCTCGACCCACGTCGCGTTGCCGAAGGTGGAGACGAACGCGCCGCCGGGCCAGCTCGGGTACGGCGCCGGTTCGGTCTCGCCGGGCTGCGCGGCTACGTGCAGGCTGCTGAGGTCGACGTCGTCGATGACAGCGCCGCACCAGGCGCAGCGCTGGCGGGCGCGGATGGTGCCGTCGGCCATGTGCCAGCGGATGAGCACCCCGGCGATGTGGGTCACGGTGCCGGCCGGCGCGAGGTCGGGATCTTGGGTCATCGGCTGAGCTCCTTCGCGGCCTGGGCGCGGATGAGCAGGCGGACCGAGTCCGGGTGGAACAGCCAGCGGCCCGACGGGGTGCGCATGCCGTCCAGACGGGCGGTGTAGGACCTGCGGACCGTTGACGGGGTGATGCCGAGCAGCTGCGCGACGGTGGCCGTCGTGAGCCAGCCGTGCACCGGGGACGGAAGCTGGCGTGGTCGCTCCACGACGGCCGGTGCGGTGCGCTGGTGGAGCGCGCACCGGTCGCGGCCGCGGATCGCCCGGCACACGCGGCATCCGCCGGCGGCGAGCTGGTGCTCGAGCAGCCAGTCGTGGACGACGCGGAGGACCTGCGGCTCGACGAGCGATGTCGGGTCGAGGCGCTGCTCAAGCTGCTCCGCGAGCGTTGGCGCGTGCGTCGGGCCCATGTCCGGACGGTGCGGGTCGTAGCGGTGCTTGATCTGGTACATCAGCGGGCCGCCTTCCGGTCCGCTTCGCAGCCCGAGCACACGCCCGCAGCGGACAGCCGCAGCTCGTGCGACGGGCACTTCCTGGTAGCGGCTGCGGCGGTCTTGGGTGCGAGTTCGGTCCACTCGGCAACGAAGGCGGTCATGTACCGGGCCGGGTTGGCGGGCTGCCACTGAGCCCACGCCGACGTCAGCAGCGCGGTGGTGCCGATCCGGTCGACGAGCTCGACGATGCGGCGGCAGGTGATCTCGTCCTTCGGCGGTATGACAGGCATGTTCGCGGCGGCGAGCGCCTGCTGCAGGCCGACGATCTTCGGGTCGATCTTCGCCGTCGGTCGGGCCGGCTTGCTAGCAGGTTCTGGACGGTTCAAGGACGGTTCGGGTGACAGCGTGCCGGGGGTCGAGGCGGCAATCTGCCGGGGGTGAGGTGACACCGTTCCGGGTGGCAGATTGCCGGGGGTGACAGATTGCCGGGGGGTCATGCGGACCCTGTAGCGGTTCGTGCCTCGCGGGCCAGAACGCCACATCACCTCAAGCTCGCCGAGCTCGACCAGACGCTGCACGCACCGCTGCACGGTGCGCTCATCCACCCGCGTCTTCCTCGCCAACGTCGCCGTCGCCGGCCACGCCTCCGACCCGTCATCCGACGCGCAGTCCGCGATCGCAAGCAGCACCAGCCGGTCGCTGCCGCCAGCCCGGGAGTGATCCCAGACCCACGTCATCACCCGGACGCTCATGCGCAGCACCCGCTGAGGTAGCCGGACCGGCCGTACTCGCCCGGGTGGCTGATCGGGTCACCCGCTGCGAACGGCTCGCCGCAGTTCGTGCAGCGGCCCGGGTAGCGAGACGGGAGCCAGCCGGCGCACTCGAGCAGCTCGGCTTTCGCCTTCGCCGTCTCAGCCTGCTGGCGCTTCTCGGCGGCGCGGCCGCACGCAAACTCGGGGAGGTCGCAGCAGAAGCAACGGGTCTCGCGTTCGGTCGCCGTCATGCGCCGACCCCATCCAGGATCGGCAGGACGCGGTCGTACAACCACGCCGCTGCGGGTGGGGTGACGGCGTTGCCGAGCTGCCGGACCTGCTCGCGCTTGTTGCCGAGGACGCCGTAGTGGGCGGCGAACGCCATGCCGGCCTGGATCTCGTGGGGCTCGAGCATCCGGAACAGGCAGTCGTCGACGAGCACAGCGGCCTCGTCAGCGCTGAGCAGCGCATCGCCCTGCACCGTGGTCTGCGTCGGAAGCGGGCGGCCGACGTCGCGGACTCCGGCGTCATGGGCGTACAGCGCGGACCAGCGGATCAACGACTGGTGGCCGGTCGTGGTCAAGGTGCGGAGCGGCTCGGCGGCGGGTGTAAGCATCTCGGCGCCCCCGCTGTTGTTGCGCATGACGAGGGCGTGGTGGTTGCCCGAGGCGGTGACCGTCGCGAGCGGCTCGGCGACCGGTG
>CAJCIY010000105.1 GCA_903970495.1 Candidatus Melainabacteria bacterium
CCGGTCCGGCTCTCCCACGTGGTGATCAACGCCGCCGACCCCGAGGGGACCCGCGCGTTCTACCAGACGCACCTCGGGTTCGCGCTGTCGGACACGCTCATGCACCCGCACCTGGGGGAGATGATGTGGTTCATGCGCATCAACTCCTGGCATCACAGCCTGGCGATCGCCCGCGGTCCGCACGCGTCGCTGCACCACGCCTCGTTCGAGCTGCGCGGCCTCGACGAGTACATGCGCGGCACCGGCCGGCTCACCCGCCACGGCCACGCGCCCGGCTGGGGACCCGGCCGGCACAGCTCCGGCGACAACGTCTACTCCTACTTCGCCGGGCCGGACAACTTCGTCGTGGAGTACACGACCGCGCTCGAGAAGATCCCCGACGAGGACGCGTGGGTGCCGCGGGTCTGGCCCGCAACGCCCGAGTACGCCGACCGCTGGGGCACCGCCGGTCCCGGCGAGGACCTCTTCGCGCTCTGGATGACCACACCGCCCGAGACGGGCCTCTGGGTCCCGACGCCGGTATGAGCAGCAGCGCGCACGAGCACCCCGAGCTGGGTCCCCCGGAGCTCCTCGAGGTCGCCGACGGCGTCTTCGCCTACATCCAGCCCGACGGCTCCTGGTACATCAACAACACCGGCTTCGTCGTCGGGCCGACGGTCACGAGCATCGACGCGTGCTCGACCGAGCGCCGGACCCGGGCGTACCGGGACGCGATCCGCAGCGTCACGGCGGCGCCGCTCACCACGCTGATCAACACCCACCACCACGGCGACCACACCTTCGGCAACTCGGTGCTCGAGGCCGCGACGATCATCGGTCACGAGAACTGCCGCACCGAGCTGATCAACACCGGGCTCCCCCGCGACACCGGCATCTGGGATCCGGTGGAGTGGGGGTCGGTGACGCTGGCGCCGCCGACGCTGACCTTCCGCGACGGCGTGCGCCTCTGGTCGGGCGACCGGCCGATCGAGGTCACGTACGTCGGCCGGCCGGCGCACACCGACAACGACAGCCTGGTCTGGCTGCCGGAGGAGCGGGTGCTGTTCTGCGGCGACCTGCTCTTCAACGGCGGGACGCCGTTCCTGCTCATGGGGTCGGTGCAGGGCGCCATCCCGGTGCTCACCGACGTGCTCGGCGCGTTCCCGGCCGCGGTCATCGTGCCGGGCCACGGTGCGCCGTGCGACCACGGCCTGATCGACACGATCGTGGGCTACCTGCGGTTCGTGCTCGCCACCGCGCGGGCCGGGATCGACGCCGGGCTGAGCCCGCTCGAGGCGGCCCGCGAGACCGACCTCGGCGAGTACGCCGGCTGGCTGGACGCCGAGCGGATCGTCGGCAACCTGCACCGCGCGTACGTGGACCTCGACCCGACCCGCGGGCCGCTCGACGTCTTCGCTGCGCTCGGCGACATGGTCACGTACAACGGCGGCAAGCCGCTCTCCTGCTACGCCTGAGCCGCACGAAGAGCGAGGCGCCTGGCCACGTCTCACGACGAAAGGGCCGGCCCGCGCAACGCGCGGGCCGGCCCTTTCGTCGGTGCCCGACCTAGTCGGTCGGGGTCGTCGTCACATAGCCCTCGGTGTCGACGACCACCTGGGTGGACGCACCCGCCACGGTCAGGCTGACCGTCGCGGACTTCCCCGGCGAGACCGGGACGACCACCGTCTGGTTGTTCGTCTGGCCCGTGGTGAACAGCAGCGCGACCGTCGGGGGCACCGCGGTGCCTCCGGCGGTGGCGACGATGGACCCGTTGCCGGTGGGGCTGGTCGAGATCAGGTCGAGCACCACGGCCGTCGTACCCGCCGGCGCGTACCGGGTGGGCACGGTCAGGGTGTGCGTGCCGGTGATCGGGCGTGCCCCGGGTGCCGTGCGGGTGTCAACGACCCGCGTCGGGGTGAAGCCGGTGAGCGTCGAATCCGTCGGCGCGTAGCCCTCGAGGTCGACCGAGATGTTCGCCGGCTGCGACACATCGAAGCCGACCTGGCCCTGCGCGTTCGGGACCGCGAACACCAGGTTCGAGGACGGCAGGCCGCCGCCGAAGTAGACCGTGCTGGTGATCGGCTCGGCCGCCCCACCCGGGAAGGTCTTGAGCGAGCCGCCGGCGGTGGTCGTGGGGGCGACCGTGACGTTCAGCGCGACCGGCCTTCCCGCCGCGTAGTCACCGGTCGGCAGCTGCAGGGTCCGCGGACCGGCCGCCGAGCTGACCTTGCCGAACCCCGCACCCGAGCTGGTGCTGCCGATCCGGACCGGTCGGGGTGCAGTGAGCTCGCCGGCGACGAAGTAGCCCTGCTGGTCCACGACGAGCTGGGTCGCCGCGCCCTTGACGTAGACGTCGACCACCCCGTCGGTCGGGACCCCGACCACCGCGGTGCTGGAGACGGATCGCCCGGCGCTGTAGTTGAGGTCGTCGGTTCCCGGGAGCGCGGGGTTGGCGTCGCCGTCGGGGTAGGCGACGACGTAGCCGCTGCCGGTCGAGTTGATCGTCGTGACGGTCAGCTCGACAGTGGCCCCGACCGGGACGTCGCTGGTGACCGGCACCTGCACCAGGCCCTGCACCGGCCCCGGGGCGGTGCCGGGGGTGCTGCGGCTGTCCAGCAGCCGGTGCTGGTCGGAGACGAACCCGGGCGGTGTCGCCGCCTTCGACGGGAGTGCCAGGGCGGTGACGGCCAGGGCTGCGCCACCCAGCACCACGAGAGATCGGAACCCGAGCGTCTTCGCGCGGGCCTGGTTGGACGATGTCATGCGCTCCTGCCTTCGTCGTGCAGCGAAAGCTGCGATGACCGGTGGCCCTGCGGGCCGGCCGGCGGAAGGGTGGCCGCTGCGCGGCCGCCCGAGTGGCTTGTCTGTGTGCTCATGTCCAGTCGACCTGGGCCACGGCGCCCCCGACGACCTCGACGTCCGTGGCCGGGTGACCGGCCGTCGCCGCGAGCCGGTACGCACCCTCGGGCAGGCCCGGGTAGACAGCGGCGTACAGGGTCTCGGTCGGCATCAGCCGCGGGCGTACCAGGCTGTGGGTGCTGGTCGTGCCCGGGCTGATCCCGTCGATGTCGATCTCGAGACCGGCGAGCTCGGCCGGGACGGTCAGGCAGACCGCCCCGATCGAGCCGCCGATGTCGAGCACGACGCTGCCGTTGCGGCTCGGACCGTGGTGCTGCTGGCTCTCGACGACGTCCGCTTCCACGGAGTGCTTGTGGACGTGGCCGCCGTGCGAGTGGCTGTGCGTGTGCTGCGTGGCTGTCGACATGTTCTCAGTCGCTGGGCGCGGTGTTGGACGCCGGTGGCGTCGTCGTCGGCGTGTAGTAGCCACTGTGGGGGGTGCCCAAGTACGGGAAGCTCGTCAGGAACGTCACGGTGCCCTTGACGGTGATGTCCGTGCCGCTGTTGACCAGTCCGTCGGTCACGCTCTTGACGACCGAGTCGGGCGTGTAGTCCGTGTCCACGAGCGGGAGGGTGAGGCCGGCGAGCGCCTGCAGCTCGATGGTCGTCACGTCGTCGTAGACGCGCCTCCCGTTCGGGAAGCCGGCCGCGTCGCCGTAGACGAGCCCGAAGATGCTGAACGCCTCGTCGGTCGTCTGGGTCGGCGGCACCGCCAGGTTGAGCCGGAGCAGCTCGGCCTTGGTCTTCCCGGTGTAGGTCGTGAGCCCGAGGTCTGCACCGGGCAGCTTCTGCGGCAGGCCGGTGAGGAAGACCGCGTCGATGTCCGGCCGACCCACCGTGCCCGCTTTGATCGTCTTGTTGTACGCCGCCAGGTTCGGGAACGCGCCCGGGTAGAGCACCGGCAGCAGCTGCGCCAGCTCCGGGTCGTCCACCCTCGCCTGGAACTGGCTGTCGCCGGCAGGGTCGGACGCGTTGAACAGGTCCTTGGCGCCGAGGTTGACGATGACCTCGTTGAACAGCGGGTTCGCCAGCCGCGAGACCTGCACGTACGCGCCGGTGTTCGTCGGCTTGCCGGTGCTCCCGTAGGACTTCATCGCCTGCCGGCTGGCGGTGGTGTGGACGCCGATCACCGAGCTGGAGAGGGTGGGGTCGGTCGGCTTCTTCCCGCCCTTGGCCACGGCGGTGATGGGCACCTGGATCGCGATGCTGTGGATGTTCTTGGCGGACAGCGAGTTCACGCCGTCCATCTCCGACAGCATGCCGATGTGCGCGTTCGCCAGCGGCCGGAGGGTGCCGAGCTCGAACACCGACCCGAGGTCGACGAAGAAGCCCTCGGCGCGCTGGCCGGCGAAGACGGTCTCCCCGGTGGGCAGCGTGTAGATGAACGCCTTCGTGAAGTCCTCCGGACCCCCGTCCGCCCCGGTGTCCTCGTAGTTCGGCGTGGACACCGGCCCGATGTTGCAGGGCGGGCAGGCGAGGTTCGAGGCGAGCGTCGTGCTCTTGGTCCCGACGACCTTGGTGACCGAGTAGTACTGCCGGCGGTTCCAGTTGGACGTGTCGAGGCGACCGTCGGTGATGGTGATGGGACCGACGTTGTAAAGGAACGTGCTCGGGATCTCGAGCACCGAGGTGAAGTGGAACCGATAGATGATGTCTGCGGCCACACCGGTGTCGGTGCCGCTGTTGTTGATGACGATGTCGTACTGGACGTCGTCCCCGAACTCGTTGAAGTTCGGCCCGCCGTCCGGGTCTTGCAGCGGGACGTAGTTGGCGATCAGGGTGACGGTGTCGGGCTTGTCGGGGCTGACGAAGGCGTAGACGTCAGTGCTGTCGGCGACCGGGTCCTTGGAGATCTCCGGTGCTTCCTTGTGCGAGGACATGCAGTTGGCCTCTCGAGAGAACGGCTGTGGCAGGGCGGGCGGAGGTGGCGGGCAGAGGTCAGCCCTGGACCGCGCGGGCCAGGTGCTGGGCGAGGGTGTGGTCGACGACGGTGAAGCTGCGGGTGCCGACGTGCAGTCGGACGGCGCCGCTGCCGACGTCGGAGAGCTGGGCCACGACCGGCTCGGGCAGGGTACGGACGGGCTTGGCGTCTGGCGTGGCTGCTTCGGCCCGACCGGTCAGCGGACCGGCGGCGACGAGGGCGCCGGCGGCGACGGCCCCCAGCGAAGCCTTGGTGACGAACGAACGGCGGGAGAGCGCCGTCTTCTCCGAGGGGACCTCGGGGGTGCTGTCTGACATGGGCGTCCCTTCTGGGCTGCGTCGCGGGTCCCGCGACCTGGACTGCTTTCGCCAGTGAAGCCGCTGTGGATGGGACGCGGGTCACATCTGTTTCAGATGTAGTCGCGATCGGGACTGAGGGTCACCGATGGCGCCGACCGCAGACGGGGGGCAGTTCGCGGTGTAAGAGGGGCGCAGCCGCGGTCGCGGTACGCGGGCTACGGTCGGACCGTGGGAGACGTCGGGACGCTGCTCATCGTCCTCGGCGCGATCGCGATCGTCGCCGGGGTCGTCGTCCTGAGCCGGCTGCGCGGGCGCCGTCGGTGGCCGCAGCTGGTGGTGGCGGCGGGCGCGGTGGTGCTCCTCGTCGGCCTGCTGGAGCGATCCTCGACGCCGCGCCCGGACCCGTGCGCGACGGCCGACCCGCACACCTGCGCGGTCAGCTCGAGCAACGGCCCCTAGGGCCGGGCACCCCACAGCGCGAGAGCGGCGGCGAGGCCGTCCTCGACCAGGGCGTGCGGCAGGTCGTGGTGGCCGGGACGGCTGCCGAACCGGCGCCACGCCACGCCGAGGAACGCCCCAGCGCCGGCGGCGAACGCCCCCACCCGCGCCGCCTGCACCGGGTCGTCGCCGTCGCGACGGGCGATCAGCACTGCGGTTCCCGCGCCGTTGACGAAGCGCGGTACGAGCCCGGCGGGCCGCAGCCGCGACGGTGTGAACGGCAACGGGTCGGTGAGCGACTCCAGACCGGCGAACCCGGCGGTGAGCTTGCGGCCGCGGTCACCGGCCAGCTTGCCGAGCAGTCCGGGCGAGGTCGGCGGCGAGGACCAGGCCACTGCAGCCACCCCGTACGAGGCGCGGGCGCCCGTGGCGAGGCCGAGCGCGGCGGAGCGGGCGAGCGGCGAGGAGGGTCGGATCACCCCCGGTCACTCCCCGGGGGGCGCGTCGCGGAAACGATCACGGGCGGGCGGCCTCGAAGTACCGCCGCGGGTTGTCGACCAGCATCGCGGTGATCTGCTCCTCGGTCACCCCGTGGGAACGCAGGTACGGCAGCACGTCGTTCTCGATGTGCAGGTAGTTCCACTGCGGCAACAGCGGCATCAGCTGCGGGTCGACCCAGTCGATGTAGCACGCGGCGTCGTGGGAGAGCACCATCCGCTCTGCGTACCCGCGCCGGCAGAGCTCGACGACGATGTCTGCCCGCGCCTCGAACGTGGTCTCGAGGTTGATCCCGAAGCGGTCCATGCCGAGCAGGAAGCCCGCCTCGGCGAGCTCGGTGAGGTGGTCGGCGTCGGTGCTGTCGCCGGAGTGGCCGAGCACGACGCGGCCGGGGTCGATGCCCAGCTCGTCGACGAGGATCTTCTTCACGACCAGCCCGGACTGCGACCCGGGGTGGGTGTGCACCGTGATCGGCGTCCCGGTCTGCAGGTGGGTCGCACCGACGGCCCGCAGGATGCGCTCGACGCCGGGCGTCAGGCCGGGCGCGTCGATGGCGCACTTGAGCAGCCCCGCCTTGATGCCGGTGCCGCCGATGCCCACCTCGATGTCGGCGGTGAACATCGCGACCATCGGCTCCGGCAGGTCCGGCGACATGACCGGGCCGCGGTGGGCGAAGAAGAACGGCGCGTCCGTGTACGTGTAGGCGCCCGTCGCGACGACGATGTTCAGCTCGGGCACCTGCTCGGCGATCGTCGCGATGCGCGGGATGTACCGGCCGAGGCCCAGGACCGTCGGGTCGACGATCGTCGAGTACCCGGCCGCCGCGACCTCCCGCAGCCGGGCGACCGCGTCGGCGACCCGGTCGTCCTCGCTCCCCCACTCGGCCGGGAAGTTGTTCTGCACGTCGCTGGTCAGCACGAACACGTGCTCGTGCATCAGCGTCCTGCCGAGGGCGGCCGTCTCGACGGCGCCGCGGGCTGTCTCGACCTGGCTCATCGGTGAGCCTCCGATCTCTGTGGGATGGGCGCCTTCCTACACCCCGGTCAGTGGACGTTGGCGTGCAGGAACGCGACGGCGCGGGACCAGGCCGTCGCGGCCTCCGCCTCGTCGTAGGTGCCGAGCAGGTTCTCGTCGTTGTAGAACGCGTGGCCAGCCTCGTAGGTGAAGAACTCCGCATCCACCCCGGCGGCGGTCATGGCCGCGTACGCCTCACCGACCGCCGGCAGCGGCACGAAGTCGTCCAGGGCGCCGTAGTGGCCCTGGACCACGGCGCGGATCGCGGTGAGGTCGGGCGAGCCGGACGGCAGACCGTAGAACGGCACGGCCGCGGCGACCTTCGTGCCGACCTGCGAGGCGAGGGACAGCACGAAGCCACCGCCCATGCAGAAGCCGATCGCGCCGACCGCGGCGCTGGTGGTCTCCGGACGGCCGAGCAGGAAATCGACGGCGCCGGCCAGGTCGGCCGCGGCGCGGTCCTCGGGGAGCTCGGACATCAGGGTGTTGGCCTCGCCCGCGTCGTGCGTGGTGACGCCGCCGTACAGGTCCGGGGCCAGGGCCACGAACCCCTCGGCGGCCAGCCGCCGGGTCACGTCGGCGATGTGCGACGTCAGGCCCCACCACTCCTGGATGACGACGACACCGGCGCCCGATCCCGACGGCGGCAGCTCCAGGTAGCCGTGCGCCTCGCCGGCGCCGGAGGGGAAGGTGACGTTCTGCTGCGGTTCGGTCATGCCCTCACCCTGGCACGGTCAGCGGTGGATGCTGACGCAGACGTGCTCGGTCGAGGTGGGCGTGCAGTGGGTGCCGTCCGCCGCGACGGCGAGGGTGATCACGCCGGCCACCGCCAGCACGACGAAGATCACGGCGAGCAGCACGACCCGCCGGATCAGCCCGAGCACCAGCCCGATCACGCCCAGCGCGGTGAGGACCGCGCCGAACGTGACGTGGGTGTGGTTGACGTAGGTGAAGTCGTTCATGCGAAGCCGACGACGTCGTGGGGCGCGTACGGCTCCTCGAGCCGGGCGACCTCGTCGGCGGTGAGGGTGAGCGACGCGGACGCGATCGCGTCGGTCAGGTGGTGCGGCTTGGTGGTGCCGACGATCGGCGCGGTCACCGCCGGGTGCCGCGACACCCACGCCAGGGCGACCTGCGCCGGCGGCACACCGCGGCCCTCGGCCACCTCGGCCACCCGCTCGACGATGACGCGGTCCTCCTCGCGGTAGAGGCGCTTGCCGAACTCGTCGGTCTCGCTGCGCGCCGAGGTCTCACCCCACGGGCGGGTGAGCTTGCCGCGCGCGAGCGGGCTCCAGGGGATGACGCCGACGCCCTGGTCGAGGCACAGCGGCAGCATCTCCCGCTCCTCCTCGCGGTTGAGCAGGTTGTAGTGGTCCTGCATCGAGACGAACCGGGTCCAGCCGTTCTCCTTCGCGACCTGCTGCGCCTTGGCGAACTGCCACGCCCACATCGACGACGCGCCGAGGTAGCGGACCTTGCCCGCCTGCACCAGGTCGTGCAGCGCGGCCATGGTCTCCTCGATCGGCACCGTGCTGTCGAACCGGTGGATCTGGTAGAGGTCCACGTAGTCCGTGCCGAGCCGGCGCAGCGAGTCCTCGATCGCTTGCAGGATCGCCTTCCGCGACAGCCCGCCGCCGTTCGGCCCCTCGCGCATCGGCATGAACACCTTCGTCGCGAGCACGACCTCGTCGCGGGTCGTGAAGTCGGCGAGCGCCCGACCGACGATCTCCTCGCTCGACCCGTGCGAGTACGCGTTGGCGGTGTCGAAGAAGTTGATGCCCGCCTCGAGCGCGTCGCGGATGAAGGGCCGGCTGGTCTCCTCGTCGAGGGACCAGCTGTGGGTGCCGCGCCCGGGGTCGCCGAAGCTCATGCATCCCAGGCAGATCGGCGAGACCTGCAGCCCGGAGCTGCCCAGCCGTACGGAGTCGGTGATGGCCATGAGCCGATGTGTCCGCCGGCCGGCCGGGTCATGCGTCGGGAGCGTCGGCTTTCGCGCTGAAGACCGGGGCGGGGAACCGACGCCGGTCCGGGTACGGCCCGTCGTCGACGCAGACCCGGTTGCGGCCGGTCGTCTTGGCGCGGTAGAGCGCCTGGTCGGCGCGGGCGTACCAGCTGGTCGGCCCCTCACCCGGTCGCAGCTGTGCGACCCCGATCGACACGGTCTGCCCGTCGGGGACGAGGCGGCGGAGGTTGTCGAGGACGCTGACAGCGTCCTCGAGCGCGCAGCCCGCGAGCAGCAGCCCGAACTCCTCGCCGCCCAGCCGGGCGAGGACGTCGGCACCGCGGATGGCACCCCGCCACGCCGCGGAGACGGCGGTGAGCAGCCGGTCGCCCGCCTGGTGCCCGAGGCTGTCGTTGAAGGCCTTGAAGAGGTCCAGGTCGAGCACCGCCAGGCACTGCGGCACCGCGCCGAGCGCGAGACGCTCGGCGAGCCGGCGGTCCCACTCGCGGCGGTTCGCCAGCCCGGTCAGCGGGTCGGTGCTCGCCTGCGAGGCCAGCTCGCGGCGGAGCCGGTCCCGCTCGAGCGAGGTCGACAGCTCCCCCGCCAGGATGTCGATCAGCTCGACGACCTGGGGCGAGAGCCTGTCGATGGGGTCGGCCGTCGTGAGGAGCAGGACACCGAGGCAGTCGTCCTCGTGCAGCAGCGGGACGTACAGGCCCCCGCGGGGTCGGCCGTGGACGTCGGTGATGCGGTCGAACGCCTCTCCGAACGAGGCCTCCGCATCGAGGTCGACCCGCAGGAGCTTGTGCTCCCAGAACGCCTGGCCGGCCCTCGAGTCGACGGTCAGCGGGATGACGAGCTCGCTGAGCGCCGGCCCCGTCGTCGCCGGGAAGACCAGGTTGCCGGCACCGTCGGGGACGGCGAGCGACACCTGCTGGGCGCCGGACAGCTCGAGCACGGCCTCGCAGGCGACCTGGCCGGGGTCCCGGCTGGTGAGGATGGCGCGACTCGCCTCCGCGAGGCGCTCGACGTGACGAACCCTGGTGGCGAGCTCCTGCTCCCGCTCCCAGTCTCCGGTGATGTCGACGGCGGCGATCATCGCTCCGAGGACCGAGCCGTCCGGCCGGCGCAGCAAGTCACCGTGCACCCGGCTCATGCGTTCCTGACCGTCGCGTTGGATGAGCACCTCGACGCCCTCGACGTGGCCTTCGTGCAGGGCGCGGTACATCGGCCGCTCCTCGGGTCGCATCGGCGAGCCGTCCGGGTGGCGGAGCCGGACGCGCGCAATCCGCTCAGCCAGCGTGAGCGGTGCGAGCTCATCGGTCCTGACCCCGGTGTCCGCCCGGTAGACCTCGTTGTCGACGATCATCACGCCCTCGGCGTCGCAGACCAGGATGCCGACGTCGATGGAGTTCACGACCGCCGCCAGCAGGTCGTTGCGCTCCTGCGCCGCGTCCCGGGCCTCGTACGCCGCAGCGGTCTGCCGCCGCAGCTCGATCTGCGCCATCGCCTGGTCGGCCAGCGTGCTCAGCACCGTGACCTGGTCCGGCGTGAGGGACCGCGTGGAGACGTCGATGACGCACATCGCGCCGAGCACCATCCCCGACGCCGTCGTCAGCGGGAAGCCGGCGTAGAACCGGGCGCCGCGATCCGTGACGTTGGGGTTGTCGGCGAACCGGTCGTCCTGCGTCAGGTCCGAGACCAGCAGCGGCGCCCGGTCCCGGACGACGACGTCGCAGAAGGCCTCGGTCCGCGGGATGTCCCGCACGCCGACGCCCTGCTCGGACAGGTAGTGCTGCCGGTCCTGGTCGATGAGGCCGATCGTGGCGACCGGCGTGCCCGCCACCAGGCTCGCCGCCTCGGTGATCGCGTCGAATGCAGGGTCGGGCGGCGCGTCCATGATCCCGTACGCGGCCAGCTCGGCCAGGCGCGCGGACTCCAGCTCCGCCGCTGCGAGGTCTCCCGTCACCTCCGGGATATCGGCGTCCCGGGGCGACGGTATGAGCGCGGACACCGGCGAGTTGGTGGCTGCCGCGACCGGCTCAGCCGGCGAGCTCCTTGACCTGCTCGATCAGGCGCACCCGCTCGGCGTGGTCGTTGCCGAACGGCGTGACCATGAGCGTCGTCGCACCGGTCTCCGCGTACGCGGCGATGCGCTCCTTCACGTACCCGGCCGGGCCGATCAGGCTGGTGCCCTGGACGAGCGCCGTGGGGACCGCCTTGGCGGCGTCCTCCTTGTTGCCGGCGAGGTAGAGGTCCTGGATCTGCTGCGCCTCGGCCTCGAAGCCGTAGCGGCAGGCCAGCTGGTTGTAGAAGTTCTTGTCGCGGGCGCCCATCCCCCCGACGTAGAGGGCGATCTGCGGGCGGGTGTAGTCGGCGAGCTGCTCGACGTCGTCGCCGATCGCCAGCGCGGCCTGGACCACGGTGTCGAGCGGCGGCAGCGACGGGTCGCGCTTGGCCGTCCCGGCCGCGAGCGAGGGACCCCAGACCTCGGCCGCGCGCTCCGGGTAGTAGAAGATCGGCAGCCAGCCCTCGGCGATCTCGGCGGTGAGCTCGACGTTCTTCGGACCGATCGAGGCGATCGTGATCGGGATCCGGGGCCGCACCGGGTGGTTGATCAGCTTCAGCGGTTTGCCGAGCCCGGTGCCCAGCTCCGCCGGCAGCGGGACGGTGTAGTTCTTCCCCTCGTACTCGAGCTTCTCGCGTGCCCAGACCTTGCGGCAGATGTCGACGACCTCCCGCGTGCGGCCGAGCGGGGCGTCGTACTTCACACCGTGGAAGCCCTCGATCACCTGCGGCCCCGAGGCCCCGAGGCCGAGGATGAACCGGCCCTCCGAGACGTAGTCGAGGCCGGCGGCGGTCATGGCGGTGAGCGACGGCGTCCGGGTGTAGATCTGGAGGATCCCGGCCATGATCTCGAGCCGCTCGGTGACCGCGGCGATGTAGCCGAGCTGGCTGACCGCGTCGAAGCTGTAGGCCTCGGGGACCGACACGACGTCGAGGCCGGCCTTCTCGTAGTCGGCCAGCTGGCCGACCGTCTCCTTGAAACCGCCCGCGTAGTTGAGGGGCATCCCGATGCGCATCCGGCGGACCTCCGGCTCGGCCGCGTCGCCGATGGCGCGGACACGCTTCGACCCTACCGGCGGGTCCGTCGCGGCTGCTGCCACCATGCCCGGCATGAGGACATGCGGGTGAGACCGGGAGACCCACGCACCTCGCTCGTCG
>CAJCIY010000106.1 GCA_903970495.1 Candidatus Melainabacteria bacterium
GACCAGCCGCGCGGCGCGGTCGTCTTGTCCGCGTGCGCCTCGCAGAGGTCGTAGGTGTGCGGCTCCCGGTACGGCGCGAGCGGGCCGACGACCGCGGTCGAGTCGGCGTAGGCGTAGGTCAGCGTCGCGACCGCGGGCGCCGAGCAGGCGGTCCGGGTGCAGCGACGGGGGGGCACGGAATCGCACGCTAGCCGCCGCGACCGGCTGCCACGCCGACCTGGGCTCCGCGGGGCAGGGCGTGTCGTGGCCCTTGCCGTGCGGACGTCGCGCGCGATGCGACGGCTGGCAGACGCGGGTACGGTCGCGGGTCGTGACCGTCGGCGGTGCCCCGCGCCCGTTCCCGCGTACCCGCGACCGCCGGGGCCGGGGTCCGCGCGGCCCGCTGGCACCTCGCGAGGTGCCGCTGCGCCGCAGTCGTGCGGACCGCTTCGACGACCTGGTCCTGGATGCGGTCGAGCACCTCGAGCAGCGCTGGGGCGAGCAGCTGTCCACGGTGGAGCTGGCGGTCGAGGCCGTGCCGCCCGACGACCTGCCGTCGGCGGACGGGGAGGCGGTGGCGCTCGCCCGGCTCGAGCCGGCCGAGGCCGGCCCGGCGCGGATCGTGCTCTACCGGCGGCCGCTGGAGGCGCGCGGCCACGACCCCGAGGACCTCGCCGACCTCGTGCTCGACGTCCTCGTGCACGAGGTCGCGCGGCTGCTGGAGCTGCCGCCCGAGGTGATCGACCCCGAGGGCCACCCGGAGGACTGAGGCGGTCAGCTCTGCCCGAGCGGCAGCGGCACGACGGCAGGCACCGTCTGCTCCGGTGGCGCACCGGACAGCTCGAACGCGGAGATCAGCGGCCCGAGCGCGCCGTCCTCGAGGATGAGCCGGGTCGCGAAGAGCGGGTTGGAGCCCGGCAGCGGGGTGACCACGAGGCTGCTGCCGGTCGGCACCCGCCAGGAACGCATCGAGTACAGCTGCGAGGTGCCGTCCGCGACCGTGACCGTCCGGGTCGTGAAGGCCTTCCCCCGCGGGGTGCGCACGACGACCCTGGCCATGGCCACGCCGGCCGGGGCGGAGAGGATCAGGTCGCTGTCGGCCGGGTCGCCGGCCCCCTGGGTGACGACGACGGGGACGAGCGCCGCGCCGGCGAGCGGGCCGACAGTCCCGAGATAGGCGATCTCGTGGATCGCCGTGTGCTTGGTCGAGGCGGCGTCGACCAGGACGCCGGCGACCACCGGCTGCGCGGCGCCGTCCGCCGCCGGGCTGCTGGTGATCGTCACGGCGGCGGGCGACGAGCCGAGCGCGGTCCCGAGCGGCACGCTGCGCACGCTCTCCCCGGGGACGGTCAGGGCGTCGAGGCCGATGGGCACGAAGCTCCCGGTCGCGGTCGTCACCGTCACCCGCACGGTCGTCGCCGCGGCTCCGGGGTTGCCGATCGAGAGGGTCCGCGCGGGCCGCTCCCCGACCACGACCCCAGGAACGCCCGCGACGGTGACGGTGCTGGCCGGCTCGCTGACCGGGACGTAGTCGGTGCCGAGGAACGTCGTGCCGTGCGTCCGGACGTCCAGGATCGCCGCGGACACCAGGCCCGACTCCGTACGCACGTCGACGGCCGTCGCCGTCACCCCCGGGGCGAGCTGCGTCAGCGAGAGCCGCTGCACCGAGTGCGGGGCGAGCACCAGGTTGCCGCCGGCCGGCGCCGCCACCAGACCGGCCGGGGTGAGCACGGTGATCGTGACGATGGCGCGGCTGTCGGCCGGGTCTGCCAGGACGACCGTCGGGCTGTCGCCGGGGCCGGTCGCCGGGCCGACGAACCACTGGTCGGAGCGGGCCGGCTCGCAGCGGGCCTCTGCCCAGCCCCGCGCCGAGGTCTTGTTGGCGCGGGCGATCTGCTCGGCGACGACGCCGCCGCTGACGCCGCCGGTCGCCTGCAGGACGACCGGCCCCTGCGGCGCCCTCGGGTCGGAGGCGACGGACCGGCTGCCCGACAGCACGGTCGTGGCCGCCGAGGTCGAGGTGGCCGGCGCGAGCGTCACGGTGCCCGACCCCGGGGTGGTGGTGCCGACGTCGACCGCCGTGGTCAGCGTGCCGGGGATCTGGCGTACGTCCGGGCAGAACAGGCTCGACCGCACGGTCGCACCGGTGGTCGCCGGCAGGGCGGCCGCGGTCGCCCCGGGCGTACCGGGGCGGGTGAGCCCGGCGAGCACGGCGACGAGGGCGAGCACCAGCAGCACCAGCGCCGCAGGCGCGCTGCGGGGGGCCTTCATGCGCGCGGTTCCGTCGAGGCGGCGGGGTCGGCGGCCTGGCCGAGCTCGTCGAGCGACCACAGCTCGCCGTCCTCCAACGTCGTCGCCACCGGGCCGGTCGGCTCGTCCTCGATCCGGCGGGCGCCAGGCGCGGCCAGCACCAGCACCACCAGCAGGACCGCGAGCTGCACCCAGAGCCCGGCGTGCCGGGGCGCGGTGTCGTACGTGATCGTCAGCGCGCCGCCCGCACCGGGTGGCACGACGAAGGCCTGCGCCCAGCCCCAGGCCGTCGTGTGCGCGAGCACCTGTCCGCCCAGGCGGGCGGTCCAGCGGCGGTCGACGCTGTCGGCGAGCACCACGACCTGCTCCAGCGCGGCCGGGGCGACCGAGCCGTGTGCACCCTCGGCGCCCGCGGCGAGGACGTGCACGGGGTCCGCGCGGATCTGCAGCACCGTCGGGCCTCGGCCGAGCGGCGACGAGGACGGCGAGGGGTGGAGGGCGGACTGCGCCAGCGCACCGGACAGCACCTGCGCCTGGGACGAGCCGACGACCAGCTGCCAGAGCTCGGCGTTGCCGGCGACGCTGTCGCGCGACAGCGCCGGCTGCTGGTCGAGGATGCCGGGCAGCGAACCGGCGGAGCCCGCGTCGACCGCGACGTAGCGGACGTGGAAGGTCGAGAGGGTCTCGGCCGCGTCGGTGCCGCGGTTGCTGGCCAGGTCGGCGACCAGGTGCGCGAGCAGCGCGGCCGACACCGGGCTCTGCTGCTGGTCCTCGTCGCCGAGCCGGGCGCCGGCCACCGGCCCCAGCGCGTACGACACCTCACCCCCGGTCTCCCGCAGCCACAGCACCCGCTGGCCCGGGTCGGCGGTGGCGTCGTCGACGACGTTCGCCGGCAGCGCCGACACCGGCGCCCGGGTGAGCGGCCCGCCGAGCCCGTGGACGACCAGCCACCCGGCGGCGACGAAGGGGACCGCGAACCCGGCCAGGGTCAGCAGCACCACCGCAGGCTGGCGCAGCCCGAAGCTCACGCCGGACAGCGCGGCGCGGCCGCGGTGGGCAGCGACCACGGTCACGGCGACCAGCCCGCAGCCGGCGATCGCGAGCCCGACGCCGGCCCACCCCTGCGGCGGCCGGCCGCCGGCCGCGGCGCCGACGCGCGTGGCCCACAGGCCGAGCAGCATCCCGACGACGGCGACCGACACGGCGAGGGCAGCGGCGCGGCGCCGGCCGGCACGCAGCGGCGCGACGAGCGCGGCGAGCAGCAGCGGCGCGGTGACCCACAGCGGCAGGGCATCCGGACCGGGGTGGAGCAGCAGGACACCGGTCGCGTCGACGGCCCGCCCGGGTACGGCGGCCAGCCCGCCCGGCCCGCCCAGGCCCACGAGCAGCACCCGCGGGTGGGAGAGGACCGACGCGCTCCACGGCAGCAGCAGCAGCGGCGCGACGACCAGTGCGGCGAGCGCCGTCGACGCCTCGTGCAGCCGTGCACGCAGGGTCACCCCGCTGCGTCCCGGCAGCAGCTGCCACCCGACCAGCAGCACCGCCGCGGCTGTCCAGACCGGCGGTGAGAACGCGGCGACGAGCGCGATGCCCAGCCCCAGCGCGAAGGCGTGGTTGAGCGAGCGACCCTCCTGCAGCCGGAGTCCCGACGCGATCAGCAGCGGAGCGAAGACCACCGCGAACAACGCGTCGAAGCGGCCCGCGGCCACGGTCTCGGTGACCACCGGCAGCAGGGCGTACGTCGCCGCACCCCAGAAGCGCAGCCCGGTCCCGAGCCCGCGGCGGCGCAGCGCGTACCAGGCGCTGACGCCCGAGAGCGGCACGGCGGCCATCAGCACGAACGTCAGGGCGGCGGCGGGGTTGCCGCCGAACGGCAGCGACAGCACCGCCAGCAGCGGCAGCCACGGCGACGCGACCGAGGCGCTGCCCGCGCCGACGTCGTGCCAGCCCGCGCCGTAGGCACGCCACAGGTCGCTCGCCCCGGCGCGGACAGGGATCAGCCGGCCGCCCACCAGCCCGCCGGCGCCGTGGAGCACGTGCCGGTCCGCGACCAGCCCGAGGATCGTGAGCACCAGCGCGAGGCCGAACACCGGGCGGACGAAGGCCCGCCGCAGCACGTTGGTGTCCTCGTCGGGGAGGGTGTCGTCCGGGTCCAGGCCGGTGTCGTGCGTCCCGACGGCGGTGAGCTCGCCCGAGCCCGACAGCCGGTCGGTGGTCGCGAGCACGACGGCGCGGAGCCGGGTGCTGCTGCGCGCCAGCAGCGGGCGGGTCGCCCGCGAGGGCACCGTGAACTGCCGGCGGCGCCAGCGGCTGCCCGCGATCAGCCGACCCGGGCGCAGCAGCACGTCCAGCCCGGCGATCAGCTCCTCGAGCGCCTGGACCGGCCGGCGGGTCAGCAGCAGGACG
>CAJCIY010000107.1 GCA_903970495.1 Candidatus Melainabacteria bacterium
GCCCTCGGGGTAGATGATCACGCAGTAGCCCTGCTTCAGGGCCTCGACGGCGTCGCCGAGCGACTTCGCGGCGTCGGCGGTGCCGCGGTGGACCGGGATCTGGTGGGCGCCGCGCATGATCGGGCCGGACGGGCCGCGGAACAGCGAGGCCTTCGCGAGGTAGTGCGGCAGCCGGCCGGCGTCGTACAGGTCGCGGGCGATGATCAGCGGGTCGACGACCGAGATGTGGTTGGCCGCGAGGATCACGCCGCCCTCGCGCGGGAGGTTCTCCCAGCCGCCGCGGTCACGTTTCGCCAGCAGCGAGTTCAGCGGGTACAGGATCAGGATGCACAGCCCGAACCAGAAGCCGCGCTTCTCGTTGCCGCCGCGTCGCGGTCGGTCGCCGGCCATCCCTGCTCCTCGTCGTGTGCTCGTTGCCTGACGCACAGCCTGCCAGGTACGCGCCTGCGAGCATGGCCGCCGTGCCGTTCACCGTCGTGCTGCCGGTCAAGGTGCTGGCGCTGGCCAAGTCGCGGCTGGGTGCCGACCCGGCCGCGCGGGCGGCGCTCGCCCTCGCGATGGCGGTGGACGTGGCCGCGGTCGCGCGGTCCGTCGGGCGGGTGCTCGTGGTGACCGACGACCCGCTGGCCGCGGCGTCGCTGGCGGCCGACCACATCGAGCCGGACGTACCCGGTGCGGGGTTGTCGGCGGCGGTCGCGCACGGTGCGCTCGTGGCGAGCCGCCAGTGGCCGTCGGATGGCGTGATGGCCTTGGCCGCCGATCTTCCCGCCCTGAAGGCCGCCGACCTCACCGCTCTGACACCCACATTGTTCGTGCGAACGCGTCAGATGCGGCGCGCTCGTACCCCCAATGTGGGTGTCGTGGCGGATGCGGGCGGGGTCGGCACGGCACTGCTCGTGGCCGCAGCGGGCACGACGATGGAGCCATCGTACGAGGGCGGGTCGTTCGCCGCCCACCGTGCCGCGGGCGCCGCCGACCTGACCCCGTACGCCGGACCTGGCCTGCGCCGCGACGTCGACACCGTCGCCGACCTGCTGGCCGCGATCGCCCTCGGCGTCGGGCCCGCGACGACCGCCGCGCTCGAACGGCACCGCGACGCCTGGCGGGCCGCCGGGCTGCGCTGAGGACGAACGCACCCCGGGCACCGGCCCCCGAACGGTGATCACCGGCCGTTCACCTGGGTCTGGGATGCTGCCCCGCATGACCGACGTCCTGGCGGAGCCCGGCACCGAGGAGCTGCCGGCCGACCGCTTCCTCAACCGCGAGGCCTCCTGGCTGCAGTTCAACGCGCGGGTGCTCGCGCTGGCCGAGGACGCGGCCGCGCCGCTGCTCGAGCGCGTCAAGTTCGAGGCCATCTTCGCGAGCAACCTCGACGAGTTCTTCATGGTCCGCGTCGCCGGCCTGATGCGCCGGCAGGCGACCGGGCTGACCGTCCGCAGCGCCGACGGCCTGTCGACCCGCGCGCAGCTCGACCTCATCGCGACCCGTACGGCCGAGCTGCAGCAGCGGCACGGCGCGGTGTTCGCCGACGAGCTGGTCCCGGCGCTGGCTGCCGAGGGCATCCGCATCGCGACCTGGGACGAGCTGCCGCAGTCCGAGCAGGAGCGGCTGCACGGCTACTTCCGCAGCCAGGTCTTCCCGGTGCTGACGCCGCTCGCGGTCGACCCGTCGCACCCGTTCCCGTACATCTCCGGGCTGTCGCTGAACCTCGCGGTCATGGTCCGTGACCCCGCGACCCGGATGGAGCACTTCGCGCGGGTGAAGGTGCCCGACAACGTCGCGCGGTTCGTCCGCATCGAGACCGGTGACGACGTCGCCCTCTTCCTGCCGCTCGAGCAGCTGATCGCGGCGCACCTGCCGCAGCTGTTCCCCGGCATGGACGTGCAGGAGTGGCACCTGTTCCGGGTCACGCGCAACGCCGACGTCGAGATCGAGGAGGACGAGTCCGAGGACCTGCTGCAGGCGCTCGAGCGCGAGCTCGCGCGGCGGCGGTTCGGCCCGGCCGTACGCCTCGAGGTGGCCGACGACATCGGCTCCCGCGTCCTGGACCTGCTGGTGCGCGAGCTCGAGGTGGAGGAGCAGTACGTGCTGCGCATCCGCGGCCTGCTCGACCTCACCGCGCTGTGGACGCTCGTCGGCCTCGATCGGCCGGAGCTCAAGGACGACCCGTACGTGCCCGCCCCCCACCCGCGGCTCGCGGCGCAGGACACCGCCGGCGCGCCGAGCTTCTTCGCGGTGCTGCGCGAGGGCGACGTGCTGGTGCACCACCCGTACGACAGCTTCGCGACGACGGTGCAGAAGTTCATCGAGGAGGCTGCGGCCGACCCGAACGTGCTTGCCATCAAGCAGACGCTCTACCGGACCTCGGGCGACTCGCCGCTGGTCGAGGCGCTGATCGACGCCGCGGCGGCGGGCAAGCAGGTCGTGGTGCTGGTCGAGATCAAGGCGCGGTTCGACGAGCAGAACAACATCACCTGGGCGCGCGCGCTGGAGCGCGCAGGCTGCCACGTCGTCTACGGCGTCATCGGCCTGAAGACCCACTGCAAGACCGCCCTGGTCGTACGCCAGGAACGGGGGCAGCTCAAGCGCTACGCGCACGTCGGCACCGGCAACTACAACCCCAAGACCGCCCGCATCTACGAGGACCTCGGGCTGCTGACCGCCGACCCCGACATCGGCGCCGACCTCACCGACCTGTTCAACGTGCTCACCGGCTACAGCCGGCAGACCGAGTACCGGTCGCTGCTGGTCGCCCCGCAGCGGCTGCGCGCCGGCATCGTCGAGCAGATCGAGGCGCAGGCGGCGAAGGCCCGGGCCGGCGAGCCCTCGCACATCCAGATCAAGCTCAACAACCTCGTCGACGAGCAGGTCGTCGACGCGCTCTACCGCGCGTCGCAGGCCGGCGTCCCGATCGAGTGCGTGGTCCGCGGCATCTGCGCGCTGCGGCCGGGCGTGCCCGGGCTGTCGGAGACGGTGAAGGTCCGCTCGGTGCTGGGCCGATACCTCGAGCACAGCCGGGTCTTCGCCTTCGGCGCCGGCGAGGACGAGCGCCTCTGGATCGGCAGCTCCGACATGATGCACCGCAACCTCGACCGCCGCGTCGAGGTGCTGGTCCGCGTACGGGACCGGGCGCTGACCGCCCAGCTGCGCGATGTCATCGCGCTCTCGCTCGACCCGGACTCGCGTGCCTGGGACCTCGGCCCCGACGGCGAGTGGACCGAGAGCGGCACGGTCGACGCCCAGCAGGCGATGGCCGACCGGATGGCCGACCGGGGCGGCGAGCGGCGCAAGGATGCCTGAGGCGGCGGTGCTCTCCGAGCACCTGGAGTCGGAGGTCAAGC
>CAJCIY010000108.1 GCA_903970495.1 Candidatus Melainabacteria bacterium
TCTGCTGCAGCATCACCTCGCTGACCAGCACCGACCAGGGGCTCGCACCCGCCGCCCGCCACGGCAGGTCGCGGGCAGCCGCGTCGTACCAGCCGAGCAGCCGCGCGTGTTCGAGAGCGGCGCCGTCGGCGTCGGCACCCGGACCGTCCGGCGTCACCGCTGCCACCCGGGGTGCCGTCGCCGCGGCGTGGTCGACGGCTGCGGACCGCCGGCTGGCGGCGTCGACGCGGCGCACGGCCGTCGACGGGAGCTCCGGGCCGGCACCCGCCGATCGTAGAGTTCGGCGGCATGGACCGCCGGAGGCTGCTGCGGCCGAACGGTCCGCTGCCGCCGTCGGTCTACTGGATGCGCCGTGCGGCGATCGCACTGGTCGGCATCGGCGTCCTGGTCCTCGTCGTCGTCCTGCTGCTGCGCGCGGTCCCCAGCGGCTCGTCACCGGCCGCGCAGCGCCCGCCCGCGGCGACGACGCCTGTGCAGACCCCGACGACCGCTGCGCCGACCACCACCTCACCCGGCACCACGACGACCAGCACCACGACGACCACCTCTGCGGCGCCGTCGCCGACGGCGCTCCCCGCCTGCCTCGCCGCCGACCTCACCGTGACCGTCGCCTCGGCGGAGCGCACGTACGCGGCCGGCGCCGACCCCGAGTTCACCGCGAGCGTGAGGACGACGACGCCGTGCCGCTCCGCCGCCCCGACCTTCGTGGTCACCTCCGGGCCGGAGCGGATCTGGGGCTCGGCCGATTGCGCCGCGGCGGGGGCGGCGACGATCACCGGTGCGTACGAGCGCAGCCTCCACTGGGACCTGAAGCGCTCGGCGCCGCGGTGCGCGACGGTGTTCGGGACGACGACGGCCACCGCCGGGACCTACCACGTGGTCGCGACCGTCGCGGGCATGACCAGCGTCCCGGTGCGCTTCGCGCTGGGCTGAGCGGGAGCTAGACGTACCGCTCGAGGATGCTCGACTCGGCGAGCCTCGACAGCCCGTCGCGAACCGCGCGGGCCCGCGCCTCGCCGATGCCCTCTACCGACTGCAGCTCCTCGACGCCGGCGCCGAGCAGCTTCTGCAGCGACCCGAAGTGCTCGACCAGCCGGTCGACCAGCTGACGCGGCAGCCGGGGTACGCGGGCCAGCAGGCGGTACCCCCGCGGCGACACGGCCTGGTCGCTGCCCTCGACCGCGGGCGGCAGGCCGACGACCCGCGCGAGCACCGCGAGGTCGAGCAGGTCGCCCGGGCCGAGCGCGTCGAGGTCGGCCAGCGCCGCCTCGGCGCCGCGGCCGCGGCGCCCGCCGGGCAGGTAGTCGCGGACCAGCAGCTCGCGGTCCTGGTCGACGCCGGCCATCAGCTCCTCGAGCTGCAGCACGACGAGGCGGCCGTCGACCCCGAGCTCGACGACGTACCCCTCGATCTCCTGCGCGATGCGGCGGACCATCTCCATGCGCTGCAGCACCGCGAGCACGTCGCGGACCGTCGCGAGGTCCTCGGTCTCGAGCGCGGACAGCGTGCCGGAGACCTCGTCGAGGCGGGACTTGTAGCGCTCGAGGGTCTGCAGCGCCTGGTTCGCGCGGCCGAGCGTCGCCGGCGAGCCCTCGATGACGTGCCGGTGGCCGTCGAGATAGAGCGCGATGATCTTCATCGACTGGCTGACGCTGATCACCGGGAGCCCGGTCTGCCGCGAGGTCCGCTCCGCCGTACGGTGCCGGGTGCCGGACTCCTCGGTCGGCGTCGACGGGTCGGGCACCAGGTGGACGGCCGCGCGCACGATCCGGCTGTGGTCGTCGGAGAGGATCACGGCGCCGTCCATCTTGGCGAGCTCGCGCAGCCGCGTCGCGGAGAACTCGACGTCGAGCGGGAAGCCGCCGGTGCAGATCGACTCGACCGTGCGGTCGAAGCCGAGCACGATCAGCGCGCCGGTGTTGCCGCGCAGGATCCGCTCGAGGCTGTCGCGCAACGCGGTGCCCGGGGCGATCGCCAGCAGCGTCGCCCGCACCCGGTCCGTCGCCACGCCAGCAGCCTATCGAGCGTCGAGCTGCCCGAGTGCCTCGCGCACATGAGAGATCGGCACGATGGTCAGCCCGGCGGGGGCGAGCACGCTCTCGCCGCCGGCCGGCACGATCGCGCGCGAGAAGCCGAGCCGGGCCGCCTCGCCGAGCCGCTGGGCGAGCCGTGGGACCGGCCGGACCTCGCCGGCCAGCCCGACCTCGCCGACCGCGATCGTCCGGGCGGGCAGCGCGGCGTCGCGGCGGGCGCCGGCGAGCGCGAGCAGCAGCGCCAGGTCGGCGGCCGGGTCGGTGAGGCGTACGCCGCCGACCGTCGAGGCGTAGACCTCGAGGCCGCTCACCGGGCAGCGCGCCCGCCGCTCGAGGACGGCGAGCAGCATCGCGACCCGGGCGGCGTCGAGGCCGCTCACCGCCCGGCGCGGGGTGGCCTGCGGGCTGTCGACGAGCAGTGCCTGGACCTCGACCGGCAGTGCCCGCCGGCCCTCGAGGCTCACCGTGACGGCGGTGCCCGGCGTGGCGCCGGCGTCCTGCGACAGGAACAGCCCGGACGGGTCGGGCAGCCCCTCGATGCCGTCGTCGGTCAGCGCGAAGCAGCCGACCTCGTCGGTCGCGCCGAAGCGGTTCTTGGTCGCGCGGACGAGCCGCAGCCCGCTCTGCCGCTCACCCTCGAACGACAGCACGACGTCGACGAGGTGCTCGAGCACGCGCGGGCCGGCGACGGTGCCCTCCTTGGTCACGTGCCCGACGAGGATCACCGGCATCGCCCGTTCCTTCGCGACGCGGATCAGCGCGGCGGTGACCTCGCGGACCTGCGACACCCCGCCGGGGCTGCCCTCGACGTCGGGGTGGGCGAAGGTCTGCACCGAGTCGACGACGAGCAGCCCGGGCTGGACGGCGTCGACGTGGCCGAGCAGCGCGGCGAGGCCGGTCTCGGCGGCGAGGAAGAGCTCGGGTGCGAGCGCGCCCATCCGGCCGGCGCGGAGCCGGACCTGCGCGGCGGACTCCTCGCCGGACACGATCAGCGCGCGGGTGCCGGCGGCGGCCACCCGGTGCGCGACCTCCAGCAGCAGGGTCGACTTGCCGACGCCCGGCTCGCCGGCGAGCAGCACGACCGCGCCGGGGACCAGACCGCCGCCGAGGACGCGGTCGAGCTCCCCGACGCCGGTCGGCCGCGCGTGCGCCGCCTCGACGTCGACCTCGGCGATCGGTCGGGCGAGGCTCGAGACCGGGCCCGGCGCGACGGCACGGGCGCGCGGGGCGCCGACCTCCTCGAGCGTGCCCCAGGCCTGGCACTCCGGGCACCGGCCGACCCACTTGACGCTCGCGGCACCGCACTCGCCGCACCGGTACGCCGGTCTGGGAGCGGCGGGCGCGCGGGAGGTGGGCACGGCGGAGACGCTACGGCCCGGGTACGACGGTCAGCTGCCGGCGCTCGAGACGGCGGGGGACGCGCCGCCGTTGTCGACGTTGGCGCCGGTCACGGCCGGCGTGGGCGTTCCCGCGGTCGCCGGCACCGCGGTGCCGACGACCGGGACGTCGAGGGTGATGTCGCCCGCGCCGGCGAAGGTGAAGGTCACCGGCAGGGAGTCGCCGACCGCCGGCGAGCCCGTCAGCCCGGTCACGTCGATGGCGTCGAGCTCGTCGAGGGCGACGACGCCCATGGCGGGGATCGTCACGGCGCTGGTCGTCGACGAGGCACCGGTCGCGTCGGTCGAGGCCGACGCGCTGCTGTCCGCGCTCGGCAGCTGGAAGGCCGCGGCCACCGGGCTGCTGACCGCGGTGAGCGAGTCAGCGTCCTGGCCCTGGTCGTAGACGGTGAGGCTGAGCGTGCCCGTCGTGGTCCCGAGGAGACCGGTCGTGATCGTCGCGTCGAGGATCCGCACGTCGCCCACCTGGCCCTCGGCGCCGGTCACGACGCTGTGCTCGCGCGACTCCTCGGCGACCCCGCCGTTGCCGCAGGCGGTCAGCGCGAACGTCGTGGCCACGGCCAGGACCGGCAGCAGCAGGACGGGACGACGGTTCAGGCGGGGCACCGGGCGGATCTCCTCGGCTTCTTCGGGGGCTTCTCGTGGTCCTTGCGGGGCGGGCGGCGGGGGCAACACTAGCGGCAGCGGGCGGGTCTCACCCGTCGAGGCCGGCGGCCAGCAGGGCCGACACCGACTGGGTGGTCAGCCCGACCTCGACGCTGCGTACGGCGCCCTGTGCATCGACCAGCAGCAGCGTCGGCGCCGTGCCGAGCGAGCCGTAGGTCGACAGCAGCCGACCCGGCCCGTCGGTGTACGTCGACGCGACCGTCGAGTCCGCGCTCGCGCCGCCCGAGGCCGGCTCGACGACGACCACGCGCAGGTTGAGGTGGGCGGCCGCGTCGGCCGCCACCGTCAGCGTGCGGGCGCAGCCGCAGCCGCTCGGGACGAGCAGGATCGCGGCAGGGTCCGACAGCGACCGGACGTCGACGCTGGCGCCGTCGGACTGCGTCAGCTGCTCGTCGGGCAGCAGGCCGCCGGGCTTGCCGACCGGAGCGGTCGGGCTGGGTCCCGGCGGCGTCGTGGGGATCGCCCGCGTACGGGGGCCGAGCAGCACGAGCAGGCCGCCGA
>CAJCIY010000109.1 GCA_903970495.1 Candidatus Melainabacteria bacterium
GCCCGACAGCGACGGGTAGATCGAGAACGTGTGGGCCACCTGGTCGGCGGTGAGCCCGTTCTGCACCGCCAGCGAGATCGGCATGATCAGCTCGCTGGCGCGCGGTGCGACCACCACGCCGCCCAGCAGTGACCCCGACCCGGGGCGGCTGAAGAGCTTCACGAAGCCGTCGCTGATGCCCTGCATCTTCGCCCGCGCGTTCGTCGCGAGCGGCAGCAGCACGGTGTTGGCCACGACGTCGCCCCGCTCGACCATCGCGGCGGTGATCCCGACCGTGGCGATCTCCGGGTCGGTGAAGACGTTGGCGCTGACGGTCGCGAGCCGCAGCGGGCTGACGGCCTCGCCGAGCGCGTGCCACATGGCGATCCGGCCCTGCATCGCGGCCACGGACGCGAGCATCAGGACGCCGGTGACGTCGCCCGCCGCGTACACGCCGGGTGCGCTCGTCCGGCTGACGCGGTCGGTCGTCACGAACCCGCGGTCGTCCACGGCCACGCCCGCGGCGTGCAGGTGCAGGCCCGAGGTCTGCGGGACCGAGCCGACGGCCATCAGGCAGTGCGAGCCGGCGACGGTACGGCCGTCGGTCAGCGTCACCACGACGCCGTCCGCGGACCGCGTGACGGCCTCGGCGCGGGAGTGCCCGAGGACCTCGATGCCGCGGCGCGCGAACACGTCCTGCACGACCCGGGCCGCGTCGGAGTCCTCACCGGGCAGCACGCGGTCGCGGCTCGAGACCAGCGTGACCTTCGACCCCAGCGCCCGGTACGCGCTCGCGAACTCGGCGCCCGTCACCCCCGAGCCGACCACGACCAGGTGCTCGGGCAGGTCGGGCAGGTCGTAGAGCTGCCGCCAGTCGAGGATCCGCTCGCCGTCGAGCGGCGCCGAGTCCATCACCCGCGGGGTCGCCCCGGTCGCGATGAGGACGACGTCCGCGCCCACCCCGACCTGGCCGCCGTCGACCTGGCTGACGACGAGGCGGGTGGGTGCGACGAAGCGCGCCTGGCCGCCGACCAGCTCGACGCCCGCGCGCTGCAGGCCCGCGGTGATGTCCGAGGACTGCGCTGCGGCGAGCGCGTGGATCCGCCCGTAGACGGTGTGCACGTCGAGGTCGACCACGTCGGGCGGGCTGTAGTCCGCCTCGCCCCACGTCGCGGTGTGCGGCCGGCCGTCGTCGGCGTACAGGGTCACGCCGAGACCGCCGGCGGCGGCGACGCTCGTCATCACGTCGCTGGTGGCGATGAGGGTCTTGGACGGGACGCAGTCGGTGAGGACGCAGGCGCCGCCGATGCCGTCGCGGTCGATCAGGGTGACCTCCGCGCCGAGCTGCGCCGCGACGAGCGCCGCCTCGTACCCGGCCGGTCCGCCGCCGACGATCGCCACGCTGGTCATGGCCCGCAGTCTCCCATCGGACCCGGATCGCTACCCTTCCGGCCGTGCCGATCTATGCCGCGTACGGGTCGAACATGGACCCCGCGCAGATGCGTGCCCGCTGCCCGCACTCCCCCGTACGCGGTCCGGCCTGGCTGACCGGCTGGCGGTTGACCTTCGGCGGCGAGGACCTCGGGTGGGAGGGACCGCTGCCGACGCTCGCCCCGGACCCGCTCGCGTCGACCTTCGTGCTGCTCTACGACGTGACCGACGCCGACGCCGAGGCCCTCGACCAGTGGGAGGGTGCCGACCTGGGGCTCTACACCAAGCTCCGGGTACGGGTGGCGGCGCTCGAGGGCGACGCGGTGGTGTGGACGTACGTGCTGCTGGCGTACGAGGGCGGGCTACCCGCCGCCCGGACCCTCGGGACGATCGCCGACGCCGCCGAGGCCGCGGGCGCTCCCGACGACTACGTCCGCGAGATCCGGCTGCGCCCGAGCCGCTCGACCGGGCCCTGAGCCCTCTCTCGCCCGCCCGCAGCGCTCCTACGGCGCGGTGCGAGCGGCCGCGGCGAGCACGGCGGCGCCGATGTCCAGCGCGCGCTCGTCGATGTCGAAGGTCGGCTGGTGCAGGTCGTGGTGCGGCCCGCCGGGCGTCCGCACCCCCAGCCGCGCCATCGCCCCCGGCACCGTCTGAGTCAGCCACCCGAAGTCCTCGCCGCCGAGCGACTGCGGCGTGTCGACCGCGGTGCCGGGGCCGAAGCAGGCGTCGGCCGCCGCGGCGAGCACCCGCGCGCAGGCGTCGTCGTTGACCACCGGCGGCACGCCGCGCGTGTAGGTGACCTCGACGCCGGCCCCGTACGCGGCGGCGAGCGCCTCGACCGCCCGGGTCACGACCTTCTCGGCCGAGGTCCACACCTCGATGTCGAGGCAGCGCACCGTCGCGCGCGCCACCCCGGTCCGTGGGATCGCGTTGACGGCGCTGCCGGCGTGCACCGCACCGAAGACGACCGACAGCGAGGCCCGCGGGTCGACCGTGCGCGACAGCACGGCGGGCAGCTCCGACACGACGTGGGCGAGCGCCGCGACCAGGTCGACGGTGTTGTGCGGCCGTGAGGTGTGCCCGCCGGGACCGGTGAGGGTCACGTCGAGCTGGTCGGCGGCGGCCGTGATGGGCCCCGTACGCACGCCGAGGTGGCCGACCTCGAGCGAGGGGTCGCAGTGCAGCGCGAACGCCCGCTCCACGCCGCCGAGCAGACCCTCGGCGAGCACGGCGGTGGCGCCGCCGGGCATGACCTCCTCGGCCGGCTGGAACAGCAGCCGTACGCCGTGCGCCGGCGGGTCGGCCGCGAGCAGCCGGGCGGCGCCGAGCAGCGCGGTGGTGTGAGCGTCGTGGCCGCAGGCGTGGCAGACCTCGGGCACCGTCGAGGCCCACGGCGTCCCGGTCAGGTCGGGCAGCGGGAGCGCGTCGAGGTCGGCGCGGAGCAGGACGCGGGGGGACGGGCCGAGGTCGCAGACCGCTCCGGTGCCCGAGGCGAGCGGGCGGGGCGCGAGACCGAGCGCGGCGAGCTCCGCGACGACGAGGGCGGTGCTCTCGACCTCGGCCCACCCCAGCTCGGGGCGGGCGTGCAGCGTCCGCCGGATCTCGACCAGCGACCTCACGGCGAGCCCGCCGGCACACCCGCGTCGAACTCCGCCACCAGCGACGACACCACGTCGCGCAGCGACCCGCCCGCGGCGACGACCGCCCGCTGCCGCTGGTAGGACGCACCGGTCGACAGCACGGTCGCCACCGTCGCGAGCTGCTCGGCGCAGCCGAGGCGCACGGCGACCGGCATGAGCTCGGCGACGAGCTCCTCGAGCAGCTGCCGGATCGGTGCGGTCGAGCCCTTCTCGTCGGTGATGACGACGGCGTCGAGGCCGTAGCGCGCCGCCCGCCACTTGTTCTCGCGGACCGTCCACCCGCTGGGCGTCGGCAGTGTGTAGCCGCGGTCGAGCTGGGTGTCGAGCTGCTCGACCAGGCACTGTGCGAGCGCGGCGACCATGCCGATCTCGGCCAGCGTCGGCAGCCCGTCGCAGATCCGCAGCTCGACCGTGCCGTAGACGGGGTGCGGCCGGATGTCCCACCAGACGTCCTTGACCGACTCGATGGTGCCGCTCTCGATCAGCGTGCCCATGAACGACTCGAACTGCTCCCAGCCCGCCAGCTGGTACGGCAGCCCCGCCGTCGGCAAGCCCTCGAACACCTTCGACCGGACCGACGCGAGGCCCGTGTCCGTGCCGATCCAGAAGGGCGAGGACGCCGAGAGCGCCAGGAAGTGCGGCACGTACGCGGACAGGGCGTTGACGATCGGGATGGCCTTCGTCGCCTCGCGGACGCCGACGTGCACGTGCACGCCGAAGATCTGCAGCCGCCGCGCGAGCCACTGCATGTGCTCGACGAGGGCGGCGTACCGCGGGTTGGGGCTGATCTGCTGCGTGGCCCAGTCGGTCGTCGGGTGGCTGCCGCTGCACATCAGCTGCAGGCCGAGCGGCTCGGCGGCGGCGCGGACCTGCGCGACGCTGCCGGCGAGGTCGGCCATCGCCTCGGGCACCGTGCGACAGACCCCGGTGACGACCTCCAGGCACGACTCGAGCAGCTCGTACTTGACCGTGGGGTGATCGGTGCCCAGCGTCTGCAGGATCGTGGAGGCACCGCTGGTCAGCTCACCGGTCTCGGCGCTGACCAGCTCCAGCTCCCACTCGACGCCGAGGGAGGTCCCGTCGCTCGGCGAGAAGTCGATCTGCACCCGCCCACAGTAGGGGGATCGGGTCAGGCGTCGACCAGGTGGACGGAGTGCTGCAACTCCGGCTTGTCCTCGGAGGCCTCGGGCTGTTCGGGCTGGCTGACCGCGGCGTACCCCGTGCTCCAGGAGGAGGTGATCTCGCGGGCGTGGTGGAAGCGGTCGATGTCGTCGTGCGCGCGGAACCGGAGCAACCGGGCGGCGGCGGCGAGGACGCCGAGCACCACGAGGGCGACGACGACGAGGGTGATGGCCATGCGCTGCGCCTTCCCGTCAACGCCGGTGCTAACCACCGGGTGGCGCTTCGTCGGGAGAGCGGTCAGCTCTTCGGGTCCTTCGGGGGCTTCGGCGGCTTGGTGTCGTCGGGCCACTCGCCCGACCACTTCGCGAAGGCAGTGGCTGCCTGGCGGTCGAACAGCGCCTTGGTGCCGGTGAAGATCGCGCCCTGCAGGACGGCGGCGAGCACCACCTCAGCCGTACGGGCGTCCTCCTTGCGCGGCGTCGGAGCGACCTCCTCGTGCCGGGCGGTGGTCCAGACCTTGGTGAAGAGCCTCCGCGCGACCATGCCGGCGGCGAGACCGCCTATCGTGCCCCACGGTGCGTACAGGAGCTTCGCGCTCTTGGATGCCATCAGCGGCGCACCTTCCGGGTCACGAGCAGTGCGATCAGGGCGACCGCCGCGACGCCGGCCGCGACGACCTGCGGCCGGTTGTCGGGGCTGACCACGTACGCCTTCGCCGACGCCGCGCCCGCCGCGGCACGGCTCTTGACGTCGAGCTTCGCCGAGAGGGCGTCGACGGTCTGCTGCATCTCGACGCGGGTGGCCGCGATGTCCGCCCGGATCTGGGCCGGCGTGCGATCTGCCGCCGGCGTGGGGCGGTCCGGCTTGGCCGGGGCGTCGGTCACGGCGTGATCCCCTTCACCAGCGACAGGTCGGTCTTCAGACCGGCGATGGCCTCCTTGGGGACCGGCGGTGCGCCCCGCTTCAGCGCCTTGAGGCCCACCAGCGCCAGCACGGCCGTGACGAGCAGGAACCCGCCGGCGACGATCAGCGCCGAGAGCCAGTCGCTGAAGTAGACCGCCAGGCCGAGGCCGCCGGCGACGAACAGGGCGACGAGGGCGAAGAACCCGAGGACACCGGCGGCGGCGAGCATCCCGCCGCCCTTGGCGAGCGACGACACCTTGCTCTTGACGTCGGCGGTCGCCAGCGCGACCTCGTCCTTGACCAGCCGGGAGACCTGGTCGCTCAGGGCGACGGCGAGCTGGCCCGTCGTCCGGGGATCGCCGCCTGACGGGGCGGTCTGGGTCATCTGACCCTCCTGGTCCACTCGATGTCCTGGCCGATGATCGATTCGCGGGCTTCTGCCCCATCCTCGCGCCCGGACACCTGGTCGCTCACCCGGGTACGTCCGCCGGGAGCTCGAGGTCGTTGCGGATCGTGACGGCCGCGGCCACCGCCGCCGCCGCGCAGAGCACGGCCGCGATCGTCACGGCCGTCCGGAAGCCGGCGGCGAGCGAGGCCGGGTGCAGGTACGCGGCCTGGCCGATGCCGGCCGCCGCCGGCAGCACCGCGACCGCCAGCAGGCCGGCGACCCGGGCGACGTCGTTGTTGACCGCCGACGCGACGCCGACGTGCTCGGGCGGCGCGGCGGCGAGCGCCGTCGCGGTCAGGGGTGCGACCACGACCACCAGCCCGATCGCGAAGACCGTGACCGCGGGGAGCACGTCGGTCACGTACGAGGCCGCCACACCGACCCGGCGGAGCAGCAGCAGGCCGGCGGCGACCAGCAGCGGACCGACGGTCATCTGCAGCCGCGGCCCGATGCGGGCCGCGATCGCCCCGGACCGGGCGGCGAACAGCAGCATCAGCACCGTCACCGGCAGCAGCGCGACGCCCGCCTTCAGCGGCGGGAAGCCCGACGCGGACTGCAGCTCCACCGGCAGCAGGAACAGGACGCCGCCCATCGCGCCGTACTGGGCGAAGGTGACCAGGTTCGCGCCGGTGAACTGCCGGCTGGCGAAGATCCCCGGCGGCAGCATGGGGTGGCGGCTGCGGCGCTCGACGAGCACGAACAGCGCCAGCACGGCAACCCCGGCGACGGTGACCGGCCAGCGGGCCTCGATCAGTCCGTACGTCAGGAGGGAGAGACCGCCTGCGGCACAGGCGGTTCCAGCCACATCGACATGACGGTCGCCACCCGCGGCCCTGGTCTCCGGCACGTGCCG
>CAJCIY010000110.1 GCA_903970495.1 Candidatus Melainabacteria bacterium
GGACTGGTTCGCCCGCGCCCAGGCCGTGATCCCCGGCGGGGTCAACTCCCCCGTACGCGCCTTCCGCGCCGTCGGCGGCACGCCGCGGTTCATCGAGCGGGCGCACGGCCCGTACCTGGTCGACGTCGACGGCACGGAGTACGTCGACCTGGTCTGCTCCTGGGGGCCGATGCTGCTCGGCCACGCGCACCCGGCGGTGGTCGAGGCGCTGCAGGCCGCCGCCACCCGCGGCACGAGCTACGGCATGCCGAGCCCGGGCGAGGTCGAGCTGGTCGAGGAGATCGTCGCGAGAGTGCCCGCGGCGCAGGCGATCCGGCTCGTCAACTCGGGCACCGAGGCGACGATGAGCGCGATCCGGCTCGCCCGCGGGTTCACCGGCAGGTCGGCGGTCGTGAAGTTCGCCGGCTGCTACCACGGCCACGTCGACGCGCTGCTCGTCGCGGCGGGCTCGGGCCTCGCGACGTTCGGCACTCCCGATACGCAGGGCGTCACCGGCGCGGAGGCGGGCTCGACGATCGTGCTGCCGTACAACGACCTGGCCGCGGTCGAGGCGGCGTTCGCCGAGCACGGCGACCGGATCGCCTGCGTCATCACCGAGGCCTGCGCCGCCAACATGGGCGTCGTGCCTCCGGCGCCGGGCTTCAACCGGGGGCTCGCCGAGATCTGCGCCCGGCACGGCGCGCTGCTCGTCCTCGACGAGGTGATGACCGGGTTCCGGGTCTCGCGCGCCGGCTGGTGGGGCATCGAGGGCCAGCCCGAGGGCTGGGCGCCGGACCTGTTCACCTTCGGCAAGGTGATGGGCGGCGGGCTGCCGGCCGCGGCGTTCGGTGGCCGGGCCGACGTCATGTCCCGCCTCGCACCGGCCGGCCCGGTCTACCAGGCGGGCACGCTGTCGGGGAACCCGCTCGCCGTCGCCGCCGGCCTCGCGACGCTGCAGCACGCGACCGACGAGGCGTACGCCACGGTCGACGCCCGTGCGGCCGACGTCGCCGCGATGACGGCCAAGGCGCTGGAGACGGCCGGGGTGCCGTACCGGCTGCAGACCGGTGGCTCGCTGTTCTCGTTCTTCTGGAACGACGGCGAGGACGTCCTCGACTACGAGGCGGCACGGCGGCAGAACGCGCCGCGCTACGCGGCCTTCTTCCACGCGATGCTCGACGGTGGCGTGCACCTTCCGCCGTCCGCGTTCGAGGCCTGGTTCGTCGGCGCGTCGCACGACGACGCGGCACTGGAGCGGATCTCCTCGGCCCTGCCCGCGGCCGCTCGCGCGGCGGCCGCCGTCGCATGACGACCACGACGGTCCACCTGCTGCGTCACGGCGAGGTCTTCAACCCGGACAAGGTCCTGTACGGCAGGCTGCCCGGCTTCCGGCTGTCGCCGGCCGGCGAGGAGATGGCGCGGGTCGCCGCGGCCTGGTTCGCCGGCCGCGACGTCACGGGTCTGTACGCCTCGCCACTCGAACGCGCCCGGCAGACGGTCGCGCCGCTCGAGGAGACGTTCGGGCTGACGGCCGTGATCGAGCCGCGGGTGATCGAGAGCGAGAACGTCTTCGAAGGCAGCCATGTCGGTGTGGGCGACGGCGTGCTGTCCGACCCGTCGACGTGGCGGCACCTGTGGAACCCGTTCCGACCGTCGTGGGGGGAGCCGTACGCGGTGGTGGCGGCTCGGGTGACGGCCGCGGTCCACGCCGCACGGGCGGAGCACGCCGGCCACGAGGCGGTGATCGTGACCCACCAGCTGCCGGTCGTCTGCGCGCGCCGGGCCGCCGAGGGGTTGAGCCTCTGGCACCACCCCGGCCACCGGCAGTGCTCGCTGGCGTCGGTGACCTCGCTCGGCTTCGTCGGCGACCGCCTCGTACGGGTCGGGTACGCCGAGCCCGCCGCGTCCGTACCCACGACCCAGAGCGCCGCTGTCGGCGCCTGACCCGCCCGCCGCCGCTTGACCTTGTGCAGCGAGAACGGCCCGGTTCCGCTGCACAAGGTCGAGCGGGGTCAGAGGAGAGCGACGAGCGCGGGGGTGACCACGTCGGCGATCGCCCGGTAGCCCAGCGGCGTCGGGTGGACCCCGTCGTTCCCGAGCACGCCCGCGCTGGCCGCACCCGTCGGTGCGAGCGCCAGGTGGACGTCGACCAGCGCCGTGCCGGCCGCCTCGGCCACCGCAGGCAGCCCGCGGTTGACGTCGGCGACCGACGGCGAGCCGTACCGCGGGCCGCCGTGGCCCATCGGCGGGACGGTCCAGGTCAGCACCGTGGCTCCGGTCGCCGCGACGGCGCTCAGCAGCGCCGACAGTCGCCCGAGCAGGTCGGCGGCGAACACCGCCCGCTGGCCGTCGTCGAACTCGTCGTACGTCCGGTGGAACGGCCGGCCCGGCGCCCACCGCTGGATCACGTCGTTGGACCCCGCCTGCACGAGCACGATGTCGGCCCGCGGACCGGCGGCGACCAGCGCGGTCAGCTCGTCGGCCCGCCAGCCGGGGTGACCGTCGTGCCGTACGGCCGCCGAACCCGGCCCCGGGTTCTCGGCCGACGAGCCGAGCCAGGTCAGCTGCGGCAGCGCGTCGCCGACGAGCGCACGCCACCCGCCCGGGGTGTCGCCGGGCCAGCTGACGCCGTAGGTCAGCGAGTCCCCGAGCGCCCACACCGTCGTCACGCGGCCCAGCCTGGCAGCCGCCTGGGACCGCGGCGGCCAGCGGTCGCCGCCACGGCCAGGCTCGCGGATACTGTGCCGGTGCTCCGTCCCGGTCTGCGTGCGCTGGCGCTCACCCCGCTGCTCGCGCTCGCGCTCGTCGGCTGTTCGTCGAGCAGCTCGACCCAGGGCGCTGCGGGTCAGGGCAACGGCAACACCGCGACCAGTCAGACCGGCGGCCTGCTGTCCAAGCGCGTCACCGCACCGACGCTGACGGGAGCGATGATCGGCGGCGGAACCCTGTCCACCGCGACGTACGCCGGCTCGGTCTACGTCGTGAACTTCTACGCCTCGTGGTGCGCGCCGTGCGTCGCCGAGACGCCGCTGCTCGAGACGGTCGCGAAGGCCAACCCCGGCGTCCACTTCGTCGGCGTGCTGTTCAAGGACACCGAGCCGAACGGCGCGAGCTTCCGGCGGCAGTACGGCGTGACGTACCCGAGCCTGGTCGACACCGACGGGGTCGACCTCGCGAAGTTCCGCAACGTCGACCCGTCCGCCGTCCCGGTCACCTTCGTGGTCGACAAGACCGGCAAGGTCGCGGCCCGGTACGTCGGCGGCATCCACAGCGCCACGAACCTGCAGCAGGTGCTGACGCAGCTGCAGCAGTCCGCCCCAGGAGCGACGTGACGCGGGCATGAGCGCGGTCACCGGCCCGCTCGTCATCGCGGCGCCGATCGCGCTCGCCGCCGGCGCCGTGTCGTTCGTCTCGCCGTGCGTGCTGCCGCTGGTCCCCGGCTACCTGTCGTACGTGACCGGAATGTCCGGTGCGGACGTCTCCGAGGCCGACCGCCGCCGCTGGGCGCTGAAGTCGCGGACCCTCGCCGGCGCACTGCTGTTCATCGCCGGCTTCAGCGTGATATTCGTCGGCGAAGGGTCGTTCTTCGGCGGCCTCGGGCAGCTGCTCGCGACCCACCAGCGGGTGCTGCAGCAGGTGTTCGGCTCGATCACGGTCGTGCTGGGCATCGCGTTCGCGGGCGTGTTCGGCGCGATCCCGATGCTGTCGCGCGAGTTCCGGCCGCACCGTCTGCCGCGGGCCGGCCTGGTCGGCGCCCCGGTGCTGGGCGCGCTGTTCGGGCTGGGCTGGACGCCGTGCATCGGCCCGACGCTGGCGGCGGTGCAGGGCCTCGCGTTCTCGAGCTCGCAGACGACCGCCGGGCGCGGCGCGCTGCTGACGCTGTTCTACTGCGCCGGCCTGGGCATCCCGTTCCTGGTCGTGGCGGTCGCGTTCCGGCAGGCCATGGGCGTGCTCGGCTTCGTCCGGCAGCACACCCGGATCGTGATGGCGCTGGGCGGGCTGCTGCTCGTCCTGGTAGGGGTCGCCGAGGTCACCGGCTGGTATCAGGACTGGGTGATCGACCTGCAGCACCAGTTCGGCGCGTACACGGTCGGGCTGTGACGAGCAGATGACGACGACCGACAGCGACGCGCCCGTCGCCCCCGGCGACTCCGTCGCGCTCTCGACCCAGCCGCTGCCGCCCCCGCCGCCGCAGCTCGGCCGCCGCTCGCCGTGGCAGGTCGCCCGTCGCGGTTGGCGCGTGCTCACCTCGATGCGCACGGCCCTGCTGCTGCTGGTCCTGCTCGGGCTCGCCGCGATCCCGGGCAGCCTGATCCCGCAGCACTCGCTCGCCCCGAGCACCGTGCTGCGGTTCCAGGAGAAGCACCCGACGCTGTCGAAGGTCTACGACAAGTTCGACCTGTTCGACGTCTTCCACGCGCCGTGGTTCGCGGCGATCTACCTGCTGCTGTTCATCTCGCTCATCGGCTGCGTCATCCCGCGTACGCGGCTGCACCTCCGCGCGATGCTCCGCCGGCCGCCGGCGGCGCCGCGCAACCTCGGCCGGCTGCCGCAGTCCGCGCGCTGGGAGACCGACCTGCCGCCCGACCGCGCGGTCGAGCTCGCCGCGAAGGCGCTGCGGCGCAAGCGGTTCCGGGTCGCCGTCGGCGAGCACAGCGTCGCCGCCGAGAAGGGCTACCTGCGGGAGACCGGCAACCTGCTGTTCCACCTGTCGCTGATCCTGCTGCTGGCCGGCATCGGCACCGGCTCGCTGTTCGGCTACACCGGCTCGGTGCTGCTCGTCGACGGCCACAGCTTCACCAACGTCGCGGCCCTGTACGACACCTACAAGCCGGGTGCGCTCACGAGGTCGACGTCGCTCTCGCCGTTCTCGGTGCACCTCAACGGGTTCGACGCGACCTACCAGGCCGACGGCGAGCCGGAGACCTTCGACGCCCACGTCACCGCGACCACCGCCGGCGGGAAGACCACGTCCAACGACCTGCGGGTCAACCACCCGCTGACCTTCGGGCACGCCCGGGTCTACCTCATCGGCCACGGCTACACGCTGCACGTCGTGCTGCGCAACAAGGCCGGCGTCGTCGAGTACGAGGACGACGTGCCCTGCATCCCGCAGGACCTCACCGACTACCTGTCGGACTGCGTGGTCAAGGCCCCGAACACCGGCGGCACCATCCCGACGGTGCTGAAGGACCCGCAGACCGGCCAGACCGCGACGGTGGACGAGCAGCTGCAGTTCGCGTTCCTGCTCGACTTCGTGCCCACGGCGGCGGTCACCGCGGGCGGCGTCATCAGCACCTACCCGGCGCCGCAGCGGCCGCGGGTCATCGTGCAGGCGTACACCGGCGACCTCGGTCTGGAGACGGGCGTCCCGCAGTCCGTCTACGACCTGGACACCTCGACGCTGAACCCGGTGGCGATCGACCTGCAGCACCAGGTCATCACGCCGGGCGGCACCGACCAGACCGTGGCGCTGCCGCAGGGCTACACCCTCGACGTGTCCGGCTACGGCCAGTGGGCCTCGCTGCAGGTGAAGGACGACCCCTCGAAGCTCTACACGCTGATCGCTGCCGGGCTCATCGTCCTGGGCCTGCTGCTGTCGCTGCGCGTGCGCCGCCGCCGGGTCTGGCTCCGCGCGACCCCGTCGGCCTCCGGCCGTACCATCGTCGAGGCCGGAGGCCTGGCCCGCACCGACGCGGACGACTTCGCCCGGGAGTTCCCGCGGCTGGTCGCCCGCCTCGCCGGAGACGTCCGCCCGTCCGAGAGCAGCTGAGGAGCCCCGTGGTCAACGAAGGACTCGCGCACGTCTCGGACCGACTGCTGTTCCTCGCAGTCGTCCTCTACGCCTTCGCCATGCTCGGGTACGCCGCCGAGTTCGCGTTCGGCAAGCGCGCCCGCGCCACGGCCGATGCCATCGAGGACGAGGTGGCGCGCATCGAGGTGCCCGCCGACGTCTCGGCGCTGGCGCTGACCGCGAGCGGCCCGCAGCCCGTGGTCGAGCGGCCGGCCAGCTACCACGGCCCGGTGCTCGGCGACGGCACCGTCGTCGACCTCGACGCCCCCGAGCCGCGGCGCCGGCCGTGGCGCCGCGACCCGGCCGACCCGGGCGCACCCCGCGGCGGCCGCGGCGACGCGCTGGGCAAGGGCGCGGTCGCCCTCACCGTGATCGGCTGGGGCCTGCACATCGGCTCCGTCACCACCCGCGGGCTTGCGGCGCACCGCGTTCCCTGGGGCAACATGTACGAGTTCTCCTCGATGATCGCTCTCATCGCGGTGACCACGTACCTCGTGATCCTGCTGCGGCAGCCGATCCGCTACCTCGGCGCCTTCGTGATGCTGCCGGTGGTCTGCTACCTCGGCATCGCCGGCACCGTGCTCTACACGCCGGCCGGCCCGCTGGTGCCGGCGCTGAACTCGTACTGGATCAAGATCCACGTCGTCGCGGTCATCCTGGCGTCGGGGATCTTCGCCGTCTCCGCGGTGATGACGGCGCTCTACCTCGTGCGGTCTCGCTACGACACCGTGACGGCTGCCGGTCGCGAGCCCGGCTCGGTCGCCCGCCTCGGCCGGCTGCTGCCGGACGCGAAGAAGCTCGACACCAACAGCTACCGCGTCGTAGCCTTCGCCTTTCCGATCTGGACCTTCGGGATCATCGCCGGCGCGATCTGGGCCGAGTCGGCCTGGGGCCGCTACTGGGGCTGGGACCCCAAGGAGACCTGGTCGTTCGTGACCTGGGTGATCTACGCCGGCTACCTGCACGCCCGGGCGACCGCGGGGTGGAAGGGCCGCAAGGCGGCGATCATCTGCCTGGTCGCGTTCGCCGCGCTGACCTTCGACTTCTACGGCGTCAACCTCTGGTTCTCTGGCCTCCACTCGTACCAGGGTCCGGGCGTCTGAGACCGCTGGCCCTTTGTCCTACACAGACCTGAAGGACCTGCTCCGCACCCTCGAGCGGGCGGGCGAGCTGCGGCGGGTGACCGCCGCGGTCGACCCCTACCTCGAGGTCGCCGAGATCGTCACGCGCGTGCAGCGGCAGGCCGGACCGGCGCTGCTGTTCGAGCGGCCGGTCGGCTCGGCGATGCCGCTGGCGATCAACACGTTCGGCACCGAGCGGCGGATGGCGATGGCGCTCGGCGTCGAGTCGCTCGACGAGCACGGCGAGCGGATCGCGGCGCTGCTCCGGCCCGAGCTGCCGCACGGCCTCGTTGGTCTGCGCGAGGCGATGGGCAAGCTCGGCGACCTCCGCGGCGCACCGCCCAAGCACGTCTCCGAGCACGTCAGGAAGGCGGCCTGCCACCACACCGTGCTGCGCGGCGACGACGTCGACCTCGACCTGCTGCCGGGCGTGACCGCGTGGCCCGAGGACGGCGGGCCGTTCCTGAACCTGGGCCTGACGCACACCAAGCACCCGGAGACGGGCGCCCGCAACCTCGGCATGTACCGGTTGCAGCAGCACGACCGGCGGACCGTCGGCCTGCACTGGCAGATCCACAAGGACTCCAACGCCCACCACGCGGTGGCCGAGCGCCGCGGCGAGCGGCTGCCGGTCGCGATCGCGTTCGGCGTCGACCCCGCCGTCACGTACGCCGCCTCCGCGCCGCTGCCCGCCGAGATCGACGAGTACCTCTTCGCCGGATTCCTGCGGCGCGAGCGGGTCGAGCTGGTCGACTGCGTCTCGGTGCCGCTGCAGGTCCCGGCCAACGCGCAGGTGGTGCTGGAGGGCTGGCTCGAGCCGGGCGTACGCCACCCGGAGGGTCCGTTCGGCGACCACACCGGCTTCTACACGCCGGTCGAGCCCTTCCCCGCGCTGACCGTCGACGTCATGACGATGAGCGACCAGCCGGTCTTCCCGAGCATCGTCGTCGGTCGGCCGCCGCAGGAGGACGGCCCGATCGGCAAGGCGACCGAGCGGATCTTCCTGCCGCTGCTGCGGCTGACGATCCCGGAGATCGTCGACTACGACCTGCCGACGGCCGGGGTGTTCCACAACTGCGCGATCGTCAGCATCGACAAGCGGTTCCCGAAGCACGCGCAGAAGGTCATGCACGCGATCTGGGGCGCCGGCCTGATGTCGCTGACCAAGCTGATCGTGGTGGTCGACGCCGACTGCGACGTCCACGACTACACGGACGTCGCGTGGCGGGCGTTCGGCAACGTCGACTACGCCCACGACCTGCTGCTCAGCGAGGGTCCGGTCGACCACCTCGACCACGCCTCGTACGAGCAGTTCTGGGGCGGCAAGGTCGGCATCGACGCGACCGCCAAGCTCGAGACCGAGGGCTACCGCCGGGCCGGCGGCTGGCCGAGGATGATCGCTCCCGACCCTGCCGTCGCGGAGCGGGTGACACGGCGCTGGAAGGAGCTCGGCCTGTGAACGCGACCGGCGTCCCGGGGATGGGCATCGACGACGAGGCCGTCCACACCGAGGAACGTGCGGCGCTGCAGGCCTTTCTCGACCGCCAGCGGGAGCTCGTCGTCTGGAAGCTCGAGGGCTGCGACGCGGCCGTGCTGCAGCGGGCGACGACGCCCAGCGGCATGACGCCGCTCGGCATCGTGCAGCACCTGACGGACGTCGAGCGCTCGTGGTGGCGCGACGACGTCCTCGGCCAGCCGGGGCTGACGTTCGGCTGGAGCGACGAGGACCCCGACGGCGAGTGGCGCGTCGATCCGGCCGCGACCACGGAGCAGGTGCTGGCCGCGTACGTCCGGGAGTGCCGGGTCTGCGACGAGGCGATCGCCGACCTGCCGCTGGACCGGCTCGGCGTCACCGCGCGCTGCACGGTCCGCTGGGTCTACCACCACCTGGCCGAGGAGACGGCACGGCACCTCGGCCACCTCGACGTGCTGCGCGAGCTGGCCGACGGCGTGACCGGCGAGGACCCGGGCGGTACCGCTGCGAACGCCGAGCTGTCGGTATCTGCCGCTGCTCCGGCGACGCCTGGCGCTGACAGGTCGCCGAAGGACGGCGGCGCATGAGCACGGCGACGGCACAGGCCGAGGAGGTCATCGACCGGGCGAACCCGGTACGTGCGTTCCTGCGGCTGGTCGTCATCGAGCACTCGGTGTTCGCGCTGCCGTTCGCGTACGTCGCCGCCCTGACCGCCATGCACCCCGGCGGCGTCCACTGGGTGGACCTGCTGCTCATCACGGTCGCGATGGTCAGTGGCCGCACGTTCGCGATGGCGGCCAACCGGATCGTCGACCGCGAGCTCGACGCCCACAACCCGCGCACCAGGAACCGCGAGCTGGTCACCGGCGCCGTGTCGCTGACGACGGCGGTCACGGGTAGCGCCGTCGCGCTCGCGGTCTTCCTGGTGAGCGCCGGTCTGCTCAACGGGCTGTGCCTCGCGCTCTCGCCGATCGCGCTCGCCCTGCTGATCCTCTATCCGTACGGCAAGCGGTTCACCTGGGCGTGCCACGGCCTGCTCGGGCTGGCGCAGGCGGTCGCCCCGCTCGGTGCCTGGATCGCCGTCACCGGCCACTGGTCGTGGTCGGCCGCGGCGCTCGGCATCGGGGTCGGCCTCTGGATCGGCGGCTTCGACCTCATCTATGCGCTGCAGGACCTCGAGCACGACCGCGCGCACGGCGTCCACTCGCTGCCCGCCCGGTTCGGGCCCGCCGTCGCGCTGCGCGTCTCGACCGCCAGCCACGTGGTGACGTTCGGGCTCTTCGTCGCGTTCGGCGTCGGCGCCCACCTCGGAGCGCTCTGGTACGTCGGGCTCGCCCTGGTCGCGGTGCTGTTCGCGTACGAGCACAGCATCGTCGGCCCGACCGACTGGTCGCGCCTCAACCGGGCGTTCTTCACGGCCAACGGCGTCGTCGGCATCGTGCTGTTCGGGTTCGCGCTCGCCGACCTCGTGGTGCACGGGCACCTGCGCGGATGAGGCAGCCCTATGTGGTGGGCATCAGCGGGGCCAGCGGGACCCCGTACGCGGCCGCGGTCCTGCGCGGGCTGTTCGCCGCCGGGGAGTGCGTCGACCTGGTGGTGAGTCGTGCGGCCCGGCTGACGATCCTCGACGAGACCGGGATCGGGTTCCGTGACAGCCACTGGGAGGACGACCTCGCGACGTTCCTCGGCCAGCAGCCGGGCGACGTGCGGTACTGGGCGGTGGGGGACTTGGCAGCGGGGCCGAGCTCGGGCTCGTACGCGACGCAGGGGATGCTCGTCGTCCCGGCGAGCACCGACGCGGTCGCCGGGATCGCGCTCGGGCTGTCGAAGGACCTGCTGCAGCGGGCAGCGGCGGTCACGTTGAAGGAGCATCGGCCGCTGGTCGTCGTGCCGCGGGAGATGCCACTGGCCCGCTCGACGCTGGCGCACCTGCTCGCGCTCTCGGACGCCGGAGCGGTCGTCGCACCGGCGAGCCCGGGGTTCTACCACGGGCCGACCGAGCTGCAGCAGCTCGTCGACTTCGTCGCCGGGCGGGTGCTGGACGCGGTCGGCGTCCCCCACGACCTCTACCGCCGGTGGGTCGGCGGCCTCGCGGTGCAGGACGCCGACCGGACCGGTGGTCCCGGGCGGGATGCCTAGCGGGTGCGCGTGCGGCGCAGCGGGCGCCGGCGCGGGGCAAGCGCCGTGCGCGCGGCGAGCGTCCGCAGCTCGAGCGTACGGGTGTCCATGAGGGCCTTCTCAAACATACGAATCACTCCTCTCAGGTCTCGCGACGATCCGATGGGCACCATTGCCCATCGACCTCGACAACGCAGACGATATCGGTAATCTTCCTTCGATCCCTAAGCCAGAGTCCTGTGAGACTGCACACATCGCAGGCAGACGTGACCACGCAGAGGAACTGCCGCCATGGACGACGTGGACCACCGCCTCATCGCCGCGCTGCTCGCCGACGCCCGGGCCAGCTGGGCCGAGCTCGGCCGGACGGTCGGGCTCTCCGCGCCGAGCGTGGCCGATCGGGTGGCCCGGCTCGAACGCGACGGCGTGATCACCGGCTACCACGCGGCGGTCGCCCCGGCGGCCGTCGGTCTGGGCGTCAGCGCTCTGGTCGGCGTCTACCAGCGTGAGGAGGCCTCGGCCGACGCCCTCGTCGAGGCGCTCCGCGCGATCCCCGAGGTCGAGGACTGCTGGTCGGTCGCGGGCGAGGAGGAGCTGGTGCTGCGGCTGCGAGCCCGGGACGTCGACGCGCTCGAGGCAGCGCTGCGGACGCTGCGCAGCACGAAGGGGGTCTCGCGCACCCGGACCACCGTCGTGCTCTCGACGCCGTGGGAGGGCCGGTTCCCGCTCCCCGCGATCGGCGACTGATCTCGCCGTACCCTCAGGGGGTGACGACGGTGATGCATCCCCCGACGAGTACGGCCCGCATGCAGGAGATCGACGACAAGGTCAAGGCCGGGGAGCGGCTATCCCGCCAGGACGGCGAGGACCTGTACGCCACCGACGACCTCGCGTGGCTCGGTGAGCTCGCCCACCACAAGCGGACCGAGATGAACGGCGACGTGACGCTGTTCAACATCAACCGCCACCTCAACCTGACCAACGTGTGCTCGGCCTCGTGCGCCTACTGCAGCTTCCAGCGCAAGCCCGGCGAGACCGACGCGTACACGATGCGGCTCGAGGAGGCGGTGCGGCTCGCCAAGGAGATGGAGCCCTCCGGCATCACCGAGCTGCACATCGTCAACGGGCTGCACCCGACGCTGCCGTGGCGCTACTACCCGCGGTCGATCTCGGCGCTGAAGGAGGCGCTCCCGAACGTCACGATCAAGGCGTTCACGGCCACCGAGATCCAGTGGTTCGAGAAGATCAGCGGCCTGCCCGCCAGCGACATCCTCGACGAGCTGATGGCCGCCGGGCTCGAGTCGCTGACCGGCGGTGGTGCGGAGATCTTCGACTGGGAGATCCGCAAGCAGATCGTCGACCACGCCTGCCACTGGGAGGACTGGTCGCGCATCCACCGGCTCGCTCACGGCAAGGGCATGAAGACCCCGAGCACCATGCTGTACGGCCACATCGAGGAGCCCCGTCACCGCGTCGACCACGTGATGCGGCTGCGCGAGCTGCAGGACGAGACGGGCGGCTTCGCCGTCTTCATCCCGCTGCGCTACCAGCACGACTTCCACGACAGCAAGGACGGCAAGGTCCGCAACCGGATCCAGCCGGTCACGACGATGGCCACCGGCGCCGAGGCGCTCAAGACGTTCGCGGTCTCGCGGCTGATGTTCGACAACGTGCCGCACGTGAAGAACTTCTGGGTGATGCACGGCCTGACGACCGCCCAGCTGTCGCTGTCCTACGGCGCGGACGACCTCGACGGCTCGGTCGTCGAGTACAAGATCACGCACGACGCCGACGGCTTCGGGACGCCGACCACGATGACCCGCGACGACCTGCTCGAGCTGATCCGCGACGCCGGGTTCACACCGGCCGAGCGCAACACCCGCTACGAGATCGTCAAGACGTTCGACGGCCCCGACCGGACGCGGCGCGACGTGCCGCAGCCGGTCTGGTCGTGACGGGGGCCGTGGGAGTGGCCGGCAACCCTCGCGTCGACCACAACACTGTCGACCCTCGTGTCGACCCCAGGCGGGTGGCTGCCCTCCCGAGCATGGGGCGGCTGGCGACCCTCGGCATCGTGGTCACGCTCGGCCCCGGCATCCTGGTCTTCGTGATCTTCGCGCTGGCGGGGCTGTCCACCGGGTCGGCGGGCCTGCTCGGCCTGCTCGCGATGATCGTCGGGATGGGCTGGTACCCGACGTACCTGCGACGGCTGGGAAAGCGGCTGGACGCCCAGATGGACCAGCAGCCGTGAGGCTCCCCGACGCGCTGGTCCGACCCAACGAGATCACGCGGACGGTCGTCGCGTACACGGCACTGCGGCTCGGGCTGTTCGCCATCGTGTTCCTGCTGCTGCTCTTCACGCCGTTCGCGACGATCATCGACCTGGCGATCGCGCTGGTCGCCTCCGCCGTCGTGAGCTACCCGCTGGGCCGTCACCAGCGCGACCGCATGGTCGTCCTGCTCGAGGAGCGCAAGACCCGCAAGGGTCGCTAGCCGACCGCCTCCACCTGCTCCGGCGTCAGCGTGATCGCCGCCGCCGCGAGGTTCTCGGCGAGGTGGGCGGTCTTGCTCGTCCCCGGGATCGGCAGCACCACCGGCGACCGCTGCAGCTGCCAGGCGATCGCGACCTGCGACGGGGTCGCGCCGATCTCCTGCGCCACGGTGTCGAGCGCCTCGTGCTGCTGCGAGGACACCAGCGAGAAGTACGGCAGGAACGGGATCCCCAGCTCGCCGCACCGGGCGAGGAGGGCGTCGTCGTCCCGGTTGCCCGGGCCGTACGGGTTGGACACCGTCGCGACCGTCGTCCCCGCCGCCACGACCGCGTCGAGCTGCTCGAGGCTGACCGTCGACAGGCCGATCGCCCCGATCGTGCCCTCGTCGACGAGCGACTGCAGGGTGGCGAGCATCCCGTCGAAGTCGGCCTCGCCGCCGGGCATCCACCGCAGGTGCACGACCGGCAGGTGGTCGACGCCGAGCAGGCGGCACTCCCGCTCCGCCCCGGCCCGCAGCTCGTCGGGACTCGTCGCCGGCTTCCAGCCACCGCGGTCGGTGCGGGCGCCGCCGAGCTTCGAGACGAACACCACGTCGTCCGCGTAGGGGGACAGCGCGTCCTTCACGATCGGGCTGGCGACGTCGGGGCCGTAGTACCAGGCGGTGTCGAAGACCCGGACCCCACCGTCGTACGCGGCCCGCACGACGGCCACGCACTCGTCGCGGTCCGCGGGCTCGCCGAAGATCTTCGGCCCGGTCAGGCGCATGGTGCCGAAGCCGAAGCGGGGGACGGTACGTCCGGCGACGGAGATCGTGCCGGCGTTGCTGAGGTCGGTCATCCCCCGGCTCTACCAACGCCCGGCCGCTCGCAACCGCCGACCCCTGCGCGCGAGCGGCGGGCCGGAGCAGGGTCATCGGAGCTGGAACACCGGGCGGGGGCCTAGCCTCGGAGAGGTGCAGACGAGCTCAGGCGGACCCGCGGCAGTTCGGCCCCGCGTCGGACACATCCAGTACCTCAACTGCCTGCCCCTGTACGACGGCCTGGTCCGCTCCGGCGCGCTGCTCGACGTCGACCTCCGCAAGGACACCCCGGACCGGCTGAACGACGCGCTGATCGCCGGCGACCTCGACATCGGCCCGATCTCCCTCGTACCGGCGCTGCAGCACAGCGACGAGATCGCGGTGCTGCCCGGGATCGCGGTCGGCTCCGACGGCCCGGTGCTGTCGGTCGTGATGGCCTCGTCGCTGCGGCCCGAGGAGCTCGACGGCAGGAAGGTGGCGCTCGGCTCGCAGTCGCGTACGTCGGTGCTGCTGGCCCAGCTGCTGCTCGAGCGGCGCTACGGCGTGCAGCCGACGTACGAGGTGATGCCGCCCGACGTGCCGGTGATGCTGCAGGAGGCGGACGCGGCCGTGGTCATCGGCGACGTCGCGCTGCGTACCCACGACGACCCCCGCGGGCTGCGGGTGCTCGACCTCGGCGCGGCGTGGAAGGAGTGGACCGGGCTGCCGATGGTCTTCGCCGTGTGGGCCGCCCGCCGCGACTACCTCGAGGCCCATCCCGGACTGGTGAAGGACGTGCACACCGCGTTCACCCGGTCACTGGCCGACTCGCTCGCGCAGGTCGACGACGTCGCCGTCCGCGCCGCGCGGTGGGAGACCTTCGCACCGGCGACGCTCGCGACGTACTTCCGGACGCTGGACTTCTCGCTGGGCGAGCGGCAGCTCGAGGGCATCGCCGCGTTCGCCGACCTGGCGGCCGGGGCCGGGGCGGTGCCGCCGGGCCGGCGGTTGCACCTCGCGCCGATCTAGGCTGGCGGTCATGTCGATGCAGTCGCTGCTGGACCGGGCCGCCGACGGCGGGCGCATCAGCCCCGAGGAGGCGCTGGAGCTCTACGTCCACGCGCCGTTCCACGCGCTGGGCCGCGCCGCCGACCACCGGCGGCGAGAGCTCTACGGCGCGGACGCCCACATCGCGACGTACATCATCGACCGCAACATCAACTACACCAACGTCTGCACGACGGCCTGCAAGTTCTGCGCCTTCTACCGCGCGCCGCACCACGCCGAGGGCTGGACGCGGTCCTACGACGAGCTCGTCGAGCGCTCCCGTGAGGCCGTCGAGCTCGGCGCGACCCAGATCATGCTGCAGGGCGGGCACAACCCCGACTTCGGCATCGAGTGGTACGAGGGCGCCTTCGGCGCGATCAAGGGCGCGTACCCGCAGCTCACGCTGCACTCGCTCGGTGCCTCGGAGGTCGTGCACATCGGCCGCGTCTCGGGGCTCCCGCACGACGAGGTCATCCGGCGGCTGCACGCCGCGGGTCTCGACTCGTTCGCCGGCGCCGGCGCGGAGATCCTCACCGAGCGGCCGCGGCACGAGATCGCGCCGCTGAAGGAGACCGGCGCGACCTGGCTGTCGGTCATGGAGACCGCGCACGGCCTCGGCGTCCAGTCGACCGCGACCTTCATGATGGGCACCGGCGAGACCAATGCCGAGCGCATCGAGCACCTCACGATGATCCGCGACGTGCAGGACCGCACCGGCGGCTTCCGGTCGTTCATCCCGTGGACCTACCAGCCGGAGAACAACCACCTCAAGGGGCGTACGCAGGCGACGACGCTCGAGTACCTGCGCCTCGTCGCGGTCGCGCGGCTGTTCTTCGACAACGTGCGGCACCTGCAGGGCTCGTGGCTGACGACGGGCAAGGAGGTCGGCCAGGTGACCCTGAACATCGGCGCCGACGACCTCGGGTCGGTGATGCTCGAGGAGAACGTCGTGTCGTCGGCCGGCGCCCGCCACCGCACCAACCGCGGCGAGCTGATCCACCTGATCCGGACGGCCGGCCGTACCCCGGCGCAGCGCGACACCCTCTACCGGCACCTCGTGGTGCACACCGACCCTGCGGCGGATCCGGTCGACGACGGTGTGGTGTCGCACTTCAGCTCGACCGCGCTGTCCCTCACCCCCGCCTGACATACGACCAATGTGTCGTGGCAGATGCGTCACATCTGACGCGTTCGCACCACCACACCGCGTTACGGCCAGAGGACATGCGCGTGCGAGAGCTGACGGATAACGGTCAGCTGGTCGGTACGGACCGCCAGCGCGGAGAAGCGCAGGATGCGGTCGCCGGCGAGGACGAGATCGTTCTGCCGGTGCAGGTCTTCGCTGTGGCGTCGTGGGTCCAGGTGCGGCATGCCGTCCACCTCCACCGCAAAGCCCCCGAAGTCCGCGTCGAGGTAGCGGCGGCGGCCGGAGGCATCGGTACGCACAGCCTGACGGATCGGTGCAGGAAGCCCCGCTCGCTTCGCCAAGGTGCCCAGCCGGATCTCGCTCAGTGCCTCGGCGCCGCCCTCGAGGTCGGCACAGGTGCTGCGGATCAGCGCGCGTCGGCCGTGGGCCTTGGTCGCCGCACGACGCAGTGCAGGTGCGGTCACAAGACGCTGCTGGACCCCGGCCGCGAGGACGCCGACCGCTGCCGCGTCGGTGCGCGCCCAGCTGGCCGCCTGCACCAGCGCCTCGGCCGCCGGGCAGCTCGGCGGCCTGCCGCCATCCTGGGTCCACTGCCTCGTGCGGTGCACGACGATGCCGGGCAGGGTCGACACCTGCGCGTCGTACGGCACGAGGACGTGGATCGCACGACTGGGCCAGCCGGCGAGTCCGTGGAAGGCCCCCGCGGTGAGCCCCGCCAGCTGCGATCGCGGGCCGGTGTGGAGCACCGCGATCCATCGGCGCTGGCTCGTCGTCGGCGTACCGGTGACCGTCACGACGACGTGTGGACCGACGGGCCGCCACCGTCCGGCGCGGATCTGGGTGCGAACCCGGTGCCGGTCGAGGCCGATCTCGGCGAGCTGGGTACGCGACGCGACGCAGTCCTGTCGGGTGAGGAGGCGCTCGAGAAGGTCGGACTGGAGCATTCGCCGACGGTGACGCAACCACGAGCGCCGCGGCGCGACCTGTCCACAGGCCTTGATGGTGCGAACGCGTCAGATATGACGCATCTGCCACGACACATTGTGTGAAGGACGGGTGCGGGAAGATCAGCGGGTGGGCAGTGGCGTGGTGCACCGGGCGACCTGGGTGCTGCCGGTCGCCGGCGACCCGATCGAGGACGGGGAGGTCGCCGTCGACGCCGGCCACGTCGTCGCCGTCGGCCGCAACCTTGCCGAGACCCCCGCAGCGCAGGGGTTCTCGTACACCGATCACGACGGCGTGCTGCTGCCGGGCCTCGTCAACGCCCACGCCCACCTCGTCTACGGACCCGCGTTCGCCGACCTCGCCACGAGCGGCCTGCCGTTCGAGCAGTGGATCCTCGAACTGCTGCCACGGCGCCGCGCGATGTCCGCCGCCGAGCTCGCCGCACAGGCCCGGGCCAGCGCCGAGCTGGCGATCGCCGCGGGGACGACCGCGGTCGCCGACGTCGCCAGCCACGTCGACACGCTGCCGGTGCTCGAGGCGACCGGCCTCGGCGGCATCGCCTACTACGAGCTGGCCGGCGCGGACCCGGCGGGCTGGGCCACGCGCCGGCCGCAGTGGGAGGCGGAGCTGGAGCAGCACCCGGCCGCCGGCATCAGCCCGCACACCCTCTACACGCTCGACGACGAGGTCACGCGCGACCTCATCGGGCTCGCCCGCGGCCAGCGCCGCCGGCTGCACCCGCACGTCGCCGAGACGCAGAGCGAGAGCGAGTGGGTCCTCACCGGCACCGGTCCATACCAGGAGCTGAACGAGCGGTTCAGCTTCGCGATGGCGCTGGCCGGGACGGGCAGCGGGCGCAGCCCCGTGCAGCACCTCGACGCGCTCGGCGGGCTCGGTCCCGACGTCCACGTCGCGCACGGCGTCCACGTCGACGCCGAGGACCGAGACCTGCTGCGGCGCAGGGGAACCGCGGTCGCGCTGTGCACCCGCAGCAACGCGATCCTCGGCTCCGGCCGCGCGCCGGTCGACCACTACCGCCGGGAGGGCAGCCCGGTCGCCGTCGGGACCGACTCGCTCGCCAGCTCGCCCGACCTCGACCTGCTGGCCGAGCTGCGCGCGCTCCGCCGGCTTGCCCGCGACCAGGGCTCGCCCGACGAAGGCCTCGACCGCTGGCTGGTCGAGGCGGCGACCACGGGCGGCGCGAGGGCGATGGGCCTCCGGGAGGCGGGCGTCCTGAAGCCCGGCGCGCCCGCCGACCTCGTCGTCGTGCAGGGTGAGGGCTCAGGGCCGTACGCGCAGGTGGTGCACGGCCGGGCGGTCACGACGTACCTGAGGGGCGAGCGGGCATGAGGGCGACGCTGGACAAGCAGCCGCACGAGGTCGCGGCGATGTTCGACGCCGTCGCGCGCCGGTACGACCTCACCAACGACGTGCTGTCGGCGGGTCAGGACCGGCGCTGGCGCAAGGCCGTGACGCGCCACCTCGCGCCGCAGCCGGGCGAGCGGATCCTCGACCTCGCGGCCGGCACGGGCACCAGCACCCTGCCGCTCTCGCGGCGGGCCTGGGCGGTGCCGTGCGACTTCAGCCTCGGCATGCTGC
>CAJCIY010000111.1 GCA_903970495.1 Candidatus Melainabacteria bacterium
GGCCCGCTGAGCGAACCCGCCGCATCCGGTCGTGCTGGTCTAGCTGGTCGGGCCCTGCTCGCGGACGCGCTCGACCGCGGTCATGGCCTCGCGCAGCGACGCCAGCCACTCGTCGGTGTTGCGACCGACGAGGCGTACGCACCAGGCGAGCGCGTCGGAGCGGCTCCGCGCGACCCCGGCGTCGACGAGGGTGTCGAGCACCTGCCGCTCGGGCTGCCGCAGCCGGGTCATGACCGGCACCGACACCGCGGTGAACAGGGCGGTCGTGCCGCCCGCGGTGGCGCCCCAGGCGACGCGGCGGTCGTACCGCTGCTCCGCCTCGCGGGCGATGGCCATCCGCGTCTCGCGGGTGTCCTCGCGGAACCGGCTGATCCGGCCCTCCTCCGCCTCGGTCGCCGCGGCCTCGTCGCCCGTGGTCGCGGGCACGTCGGCCAGCACCCCGGTGACGGTGATCTCGTCGCGGTCGACCTCGACGCTCGGGGCGCCGGTGAACCAGTCGTCGGGCAGGCGCCCGGTGAGCCAGCCGACGATCGCCTCGGCCGAGACCGGCGTGGGCTCGGCGTCGGTGAAGCGGGGACCACGGGGTCCGCCGCGGCCGCGGCCTTCACCCCGGCCGCGCTCACCGCGGCCGCCCGGTCCGCCCGGTCCGCCGCGGCCGCCCGGTCCGCCGTGGCGGAAGACGCGACCCTCGTGCTCGCCGAAGCGATCACGGCGGGGGTGACGGTGCTCGCGGTGGCCCTCGGTGGGCTCGGACGGGCTGGTGGTGCGCTCTGGTCCCTCGGGGGACCGGCGCTGCTCTGAGAAGTGGTCTCTCATGTCGTACTCCTTTCGTTCCATACGATACTTACAACGTTACACAGTCACATTCATTCCTGTCCAGAGGAACAATCGGGACGCCTGGTACGCTCCGCACATCAGGTCGCCGCCCTGGGCCTTCACGAGCCGGGCGACTTTCGGTCCTTCCGCGGCACAGAGCCCGCGCGACTCCGGCAACAGCGACCGCCCCCGGCGGCACACCGACCGGGATCGATCGCTACCGGAAGAGACCCGTGACCCACGCACACCCCACCCAGAGCTCGTCCACGCCCCGCAGCGGCTCGCAGCGCCCGCAGCGCCGTCGCCGTCCCGGCTCGCAGAGCCGTCCGGCCGAGTCGTCCGCCACCCGAGGCGCCCGGCAGACCGAGGAGTACCTCGCCTCGCTCGAGCACGCCCCGACCCCCGACGCCGATGCGGTCGTCCCCACGTTCGCCGAGCTCGGCGTCCCCGCGAAGCTCGCGGAGACCCTGCAGCGCAAGGGCTTCGCCGCACCGTTCCCGATCCAGGCCGGCACCTTTGCCGACGCCGTGGCCGGGCGTGACCTGCTCGGCCGCGGCCGTACCGGCTCGGGCAAGACGCTCGCCTTCGGCCTGCCGCTCATCGCGCGGCTCGCGGCGGAGAACCGCCGCGCGCAGCCGCACCGCCCGCGCTCGCTGATCCTCGTCCCGACCCGCGAGCTCGCCGCGCAGGTCGACACCGCGCTCGCCCCGCTCGCCCAGGTGCTGAACCTCCGCACCCGGACCGTCGTCGGGGGCGTCGGCTTCTTCAAGCAGAAGGACGCGCTCGCCCGCGGCATCGACATCCTCGTCGCGACGCCGGGCCGCCTGACCGACCTGATCTCGCAGGGTGACTGCGACCTGTCCGAGACGGGCATCGTCGTGCTCGACGAGGCCGACCAGATGTGCGACCTCGGCTTCCTGCCGGTGGTCCGTCAGCTGCTCGCGCAGTGCCCCGACGGCCAGCGGATGCTGTTCTCGGCCACCCTCGACGCGCAGGTCGCGACGCTGGTCCGTGAGAACCTCACCGACCCGGTCGTGCACGCCATGTCGACCGGTGCCGACAACGTCGTCGAGATGGAGCACCACGTGCTCGCGGTGTCCGGCGACGACAAGCCCAACGTCGTACGCGAGCTCGCCGGCCGGCAGGGCCGGACGCTGATGTTCGTGCGCACCAAGCACGGCGCCGACCGGCTCGCCAAGCAGCTCACCCGCGACGGCGTGCCGAGCGGCGCGCTGCACGGCAACCTCGCGCAGAACGCCCGTACGCGGGCCCTGGCCGCCTTCTCCGACGGCAGCGTCCCGGTCCTCGTGGCCACCGACGTCGCCGCCCGCGGGCTGCACGTCGACGACGTCGACCTCGTCGTCCACGTCGACCCGCCGACCGAGCACAAGACCTACCTGCACCGCTCCGGCCGTACGGCCCGGGCGGGCGCCGCCGGTCGCGTGATCACGCTCGCGCTGCCCGACCAGGCGCGCGACGTCGCCTCGCTGCTGCGCCTGGCGTCGGTCGAGGTCGAGCCGGTCCGCACCAGCAGCGGCGACGCGCACCTGCTTGCGCTGCGCGGCGAGGCGTCCGAGCACGTCGAGTACGTCGCGCCCAAGCCGCAGCAGCAGCGCCCCCGTCAGTCCGGCGGCGGCTCGCGCGGCAACGCCTCCTACGCCCCGCGTTCCGGCGGGCGGCAGGGCTCCGGCCGCTCCCAGGGCGCTGGCTCCGGCCGGGCGCAGGGCTCGGGGCGTCCCAGCAGCAGCGGCACCGGCGGCTCGCGACCGATGCACACCTCGTCGTCGTTCTCCGCGTCGGCGGGCAAGCCGTCCCGCGGCCAGGGCAACGGCCGCTGATCGTCTGCGCCACAGAGCCCCGGGACCCTCGCGGTCCTGGGGCTCTTCGCGTCGCTGACTAGCCTGCGGGCATGGAGCTGCGCATCTTCACCGAACCCCAGCAGGGCGCGTCGTACCAGACTCTGCTGGAGGCGGCGCAGGCATCGGAGTCGGCCGGCTTCGGCGCGTTCTTCCGCTCCGACCACTTCTCCCCGATGGGCAGCGCCGACGGGCTGCCCGGCCCCACCGACGCCTGGACGACGCTTGCCGGCCTCGCTCGCGAGACGACGACCATCCGCCTCGGCACGCTGGTCACGTCGGCGACCTTCCGGCTGCCCGGCGTCCTCGCGATCCAGGTCGCGCAGGTCGACCAGATGTCCGGCGGCCGGGTCGAGCTCGGCCTCGGCGCGGGCTGGTACGAAACCGAGCACACCGCGTACGGGATCCCGTTCCCACCACTCGGCGAGCGGTTCGACCGGCTGACCGAGCAGCTCGAGATCGTCACCGGCCTGTGGGCGGCCGACGGTCCGTACAGCTTCAGCGGGAAGCACTACGCGCTCACCGACTCCCCCGCGCTGCCCAAGCCGGTGCAGTCGCCGCTGCCGGTGATCGTCGGCGGCGGCGGGCCCAAGCGCACGCCGGCGCTGGCCGCGCGGTTCGCGACCGAGTTCAACCTGCCGTTCGCGTCGCTCGAGGCGACCGCGCAGCAGTTCGACCGGGTACGCGAGGCGGCCGGGTCGAAGGAGCTCGTCTACTCCGCGGCGCAGGTCGTCTGCTGCGGACGCGACGACGCCGAGATCGCGCGGCGGGCGGCTGCCATCGGCCGCGACGTCGAGGAGCTGCGGGAGAACGGCGTGGCCGGGACGCCCGAGGAGTGCGTCGAGCGGCTCCGCGCGTTCGCGGCGATCGGCGCGTCGCGGGCGTACCTGCAGGTGCTGGACCTGCACGACCTGGAGCACGTCGCGCTGCTCGGCGCCGAGGTGCTGCCCGCCCTCGCGTGAACGTCGCCGACCTCACGGCCGCCGTCCGCGCGTCGTGGGGGCCGGACACCGCTGACCTCCGCGGCTCGACACGGTTCGTCTGGGACGAGGGCAACCCGTCCCGCGAGCAATGCGGCGTGACGGCCCTCGTCGTGCGCGACCAGCTGGGCGGCGAGCTGATCATCGCGCCCGTGGGAGGCACCGGCACCGGCTGGCACTACTGGAACCGGCTGCCCTCCGGCGACGACCTGGACCTGACGCGCGAGCAGTTCCGACCCGGCGAGGTCGTCGGGGAAGGTCGCCTCGTCGTGCCGCCGGACGGCTTCGACGGCGGCCCGCTGGCTGCGCAGTACGCGCTCCTCGCCGGGCGCGTCGCCGCCCGGCTGCAGCTTGCGAGCGAGCCGTAGGACGCCGAACGTGTCAGCGCGAGACGGGGCCGGAGCAACGGGAGGCGCTGACAGCTCGAGATGCGAGCGCGCTCAGACGGCGACGACGACCTTGCCGATCTGGCCGCCGCCGGCGAACAGCCCGAGGAACGCCTCGGTCATGGTCTGGATGCCGTCGAACACCGTCTCCCGGTAGGTGACCGTCTTGTCCGCGACGAGCGAACCGACCTCGTCCCAGAAGCGCTGCTGCTGGTCGGTGAAGTCGCTGACGATGAAGCCCTTCAGCATCAGCCGCTTCCCGACCGCGAGCCCGAGAGCGGTGACCGGTTCGCCGGCGGAGCCGTCGTACCCGCTGCTGATGGAGCCGCAGAGCGCGAACCGGCCGTGGTTGCGGGCATGGACGAGCGCCGCGTTGAGCTGCGCGCCGCCGACGTTGTCGAAGTAGTGGTCGATGCCGTCGGGCGCGGCCTCGCGCAACCGGTGCAGCGGCGACCCGTCGCGGTAGGAGAAGCAGGCGTCGAAGCCGAAGTCGCTCTCGACCGCGCGGCACTTCTCCTCGGCGCCGGCACTCCCCACGACCCTGCTCGCCCCGAGGACGCGGGCGAGCTGGCCGGCGATGCTCCCGACGGCGCCGCTCGCGGCGGACACGAACGCGACGTCGCCCTCCTGCACCGGCGCGACGAGGGTGACGCCTGCCCACGCGGTCATGCCCGGCATCCCGAGCACGCCGAGGTGGGCGCTGTCGCTCACGCCGAGGTCGGGCAGCGGCTGCAGCGACGCGGCCTTCGCGGTGAAGGCCTCGCGCCAGCCGTACCCGCTGGCGACCAGCGCGCCCTCGGGGAAGGCCGGGTCGCGGCTCGCGACCACGCGGCCGACCGCGCCGCCCTGCATGACCTTGCCGAGCTCGAACGGCGGCACGTAGCTCTTCACGTCGTTCATCCGACCCCGCATGTACGGGTCGACGCTCAGGAAGCTGTTGCGCACCGTGACCTCGCCCTCGGCCGGGTCGCGGACCTCGGCCTCGCGGAGCGCGAAGTCGTCAGGGGTGGCGGCGCCGGCGGGCCGACGCACGAGGTGGATCTCCCGGGAGGTGAGGGTCATGCCCCCATCATGGCGCCATGCCTCCGCCCGCCCGTCCGCGTGCCTCGCGCTGGCTCGCGGTGCTGGCGGCCGCGCCGTTCGCGCTGGGCGTCGCGTTCCTCCTGCTGGCCGTGGCGCAGCACCGGCACGCGTTCCCGTCGGGCGGCCGCCGGCCGACCGGTTCCCGCGCGTGGGTCGGCGACCTCGTCGCCGCGTGGGTGCTGATCGTGGCGGCGGCGGGCCTGGCGACCGCGGTCCTGCTGCCGCGCCGCCGGCCTCACGACAGCTGACCGCGCAGGACGTCGGCGTCGGTGGTCGGCAGCTGGCAGACGAAGCCCCGGCAGACGTACGCGGCCCCCGCCGGCCGGTCGTCGGTCAGCGGCGAGTCGCCGGCGACGACGACCGCACCGGGGCTGGTCGTCCGCCGCGCGACGGCGAGCAGGTCGGGGCGGCCGACGACTGCGACCTCGACCGGTCCGGCGGCAAGCGCCTCGGCGGCGGCGAGGGCGTGGCCGGCGAAGCGCGGCTGCGACTGCGCGAGCGGGGCCAGCGCGCGGAGCGTCGAGACCGCCGCGTCGCGGTGACGCGAGGAGCCGGTCAGGGCCGCGTACGTCAGAAGTGACTGCGCTGCCGCCGCAGCACCGCTCGGGGTGGCGTTGTCGGCGGGGTCCTGCGGGCGGCGCACGAGGGTCTCGGCGTCGTCGGCGGTGTCGAAGAACGACCCCGACGCGGGGTCGGCGAAGTGGTCGAGCACGACGTCGAGCAGCTCGCCGGCGATGGTCAGCCAACGTCGGTCGCCCGTGACCTGGTGCAGCGTCAGCAGGCCGTCGGCGACGAGGGCGTGGTCGTCGAGGACGCCGGCGTTCGCGCCGACGACGCCGTCCCGGGACGTACGCCGGAGCCGACCGCCGACGACGTGCAGGTCGACCAGCAGCGCGGCGCATCCGGCCGCGGCCTCGACCCACTCGGGGTGGTCGAGCAGCTCCCCGCACTCGGCCAGCGCGCCGATCGCGAGACCGTTCCAGGCCGCGACCACCTTGTCGTCGCGGGCCGGTTGGACCCGGCCGGAACGCAGCAGCAGCAGGCGTTCCCGCTCGGCCGCGAACCGCTCGGCGTCGTCGGGGTCGGCGAGCAGCTGCAGCACCGACCGGCCGTGCTCGAACGTGCCCTCGGCCGTGACGCCGAACGCCTCGGCCGCCCAGGCGCCGACCTCGTCGGGTGTCCAGACGTACGTCGAGCCCTCGACGCCGCCTGCGTCGGCGTCGAGCGCGGAGGCGAACCCGCCCTCGGCCGTCGCGAGGTCGCGGAGCAGGAAGGTGCAGGTCTCCTCGGCGACGCGGCGGGCGAGCGGCGAGCCGGTGGCGCGCCACAGGTGCAGGTAGACGCGGGCGAGCAGCGCGTTGTCGTAGAGCATCTTCTCGAAGTGCGGCACCACCCAGCGGGCGTCGACGCTGTAGCGGGCGAAGCCGCCGGCCAGCTGGTCGTACATCCCGCCGCGCGCCATCCGCTCGCAGGTGAGCTCGACGGCGGCCAGCGCGTCGGGCGTGCCGTGGCGCAGCAGCCCCTCGAGGCACATCGACGGCGGGAACTTCGGCGCCCGCCCGAAGCCGCCGTTCACGCGGTCGAGCTGCGACAGCAGCGTGTCGGCGGCGGCGTCCAGGTCGAGGTCGGCCGCACCCGCGTACGCGGTCGCCTTGGCCAGCGCGGCGACCAGCTCCGCGCCCTGCGCCTCGACGTCGCCGCGCTGGTCGCGCCAGACATCGGCGCCCCGCGCGAGCAGCTGCTGCAGCTGCTCGCGCGGGAAGTACGTGCCGGCGAAGAACGGATGACCGTCCGGCGTCAGGAAGCAGGTCATCGGCCAGCCGCCCTGCCCGGTGGTCGCCGTGACCGCGTCCATGTAGACCGCGTCGACGTCGGGGCGCTCCTCGCGGTCGACCTTGATGCTGACCCAGCCGCGGTTCATCAGCGCCGCCGTCGCCTCGTCCTCGAAGGACTCGTGCGCCATGACATGACACCAGTGACAGGCCGCGTACCCGACCGAGAGCAGCACCGGGACGTCGCGGCGCCGGGCCTCGGCGAACGCCGCCGGTGACCACTCCCACCAGTCGACCGGGTTGTCGGCGTGCTGCCGGAGGTAGGGACTGGTCGCGGACGCGAGTCGGTTGGCCACGAGGTGATCCTTCCCACATCGCCCGTTCCCACCGCAGATGGTTCCTGGACAGAACAGTTCCGATGTTGGACAGTATCGCCGTGATCCAGACGCGGACGGAGGACCGGGTGTCGTTCCTGCTGTCCGCCCTCGGGCAGCGGACCCGCGACCGCTTCGCCGAGCTGCTGCACCCGCTCGGCATCGCGCCGCACCACTTCGGGGTGCTGCGCCACGTGAAGGCGCTCGACGGCGGCAGCCAGCAGGAGGTCAGCGACCGGATGCACCTCGCCCGGAGCGCCATGGTGGGGCTCGTCGACGACCTGGAGACCGCGGGCCTGCTGGAACGGCGCCGGCACCCGGTCGACCGCCGCGCCAACGCCCTCCACCTCACCGCCGCGGGCCGGCGGCTGCTGGCCCGCGCGGACCGCATCAGCGACCAGCTCGACCGTGACCTGCTCGCGGCCCTGCCCCCGGGCGCCCGGCCCGCGCTGCTCGACGCGCTGCGCGCCATGTCCGCGGCCTCCGGCATCGTCGAGGGCGTCTTCCCGACCTCGCCGGCGAACGGGCACGGCGTACCGCAGCACGCCTGAGACCGACCGGACCGCACCGCCACGACCCACGACTGCCAACCCACGACGAGGACACGAGGACCCGAGATGGCAACCGCAACCCCCGAGACCGGCGAGCACGGCCGGCACGAGCGGCCCGACGGCGTGGCCGCGCCCGTCGTCGAGCGCGACGAGCACGGCGGGCACGCCGCCCAGAAGGGCAACAAGTGGTGGACGCTCGTCGCCGTCTGCCTCGGCACCTTCATGCTGCTGCTCGACATCACGATCGTGAACGTCGCACTGCCCGACATCCAGACCTCGCTGCACGCGTCGTTCTCCGACCTGCAGTGGGTCGTCGATGCGTACGCGCTGACCCTGGCCGCGCTGCTGCTGACCAGCGGTTCGCTCGCCGATATGTACGGCCGCAAGAAGCTCTACGTCGTCGGGCTGTTCGTGTTCACGGCCGCATCGATGCTCTGCGGGTTCGCGCCGAACCACCTGTTCCTGGAGATCTCGCGCGGGGTCCAGGGCGTCGGCGGCGCGATCATGTTCTCGGTGTCGCTGGCACTGCTGGCCGACTCGTTCCGCGGCAAGGACCGGGGTGTCGCGTTCGGCATCTGGGGCGCGATCACGGGC
>CAJCIY010000112.1 GCA_903970495.1 Candidatus Melainabacteria bacterium
CCCGCCCCAGCACCGTGGTCGGCAAGTCCACCGTCCCCGCCGGCACGGCGCACCGGGTCGGCGCCCGGATCGACGCCGAGGCACCGGCCGGAACCGCGCTGGCGTGGAACCCCGAGTTCCTGCGCGAGGGGTACGCCGTCGAGGACACCCTCCGCCCGGACCGGCTCGTGGTCGGCACCCGCCGCGAGGAGGACCTCGCGACCATGCACGCCGTCTACGCGCCGCTGCTCGAGGCCGGCGTCCCGATGGTCGAGACCGACTTCGCCACCGCCGAGCTGGTCAAGGTCGCCGCCAACGCGTTCCTCGCCACCAAGATCAGCTTCATCAACGCGATGGCCGAGGTGTGCGAGGCCACCCACGCCGACGTCACCATGCTCTCGAAGGCGCTGTCCTACGACACCCGCATCGGCGGCCGGTTCCTCAACGCCGGCCTCGGCTTCGGCGGCGGCTGCCTGCCCAAGGACATCCGCGCCTTCATGGCCCGCGCCGGCGAGCTCGGCGTCGACCAGGCGCTGTCGTTCCTGCGGGAGGTCGACGCCATCAACCTCCGCCGGCGGGCCCGCGTCGTCGACCTCGCGCGGGAGCTGCTCGACGGCTCCTTCGCAGGCGCGACCGTCGCCGTCCTCGGCGCCGCGTTCAAGCCCGACAGCGACGACATCCGCGACTCCCCCGCCCTCGACGTCGCCGCGACCATCCAGCGGAACGGCGGACAGGTCACCGTCTACGACCCGCAGGCCGTCGCCAACGCCCGCCGCCAACACCCCGAGCTGACCTACGCCGGGTCCACCGCCGAGGTGCTGCGGGGCGCCGACGTCGTGCTGCTGCTCACCGAGTGGAAGGAGTTCCGCGACCTCGACCCCGCCGACACCAAGGCCCTGGTCGCCGCGCCACGCATCGTCGACGGCCGCAACGCGCTCGTGCCCGAGGCCTGGCGCGGAGCGGGCTGGACCTACCGCGCCCTCGGCCGGCCCTGACGCGGCCCGCTGCACTATTCTCGGCGCGGCAGACCCCCGACGAGCCGCAGGAGCATCGAGCATGGCCGGCACGCACAAGGCCCCCGCGCCCGCCTGGGCCGCGATCATCGCGATGATCGTCGGGTTCACGATGTGCACCGGTGCCTTCATCTGGCACAACAACATCGGGCTGTGGATCGCGGGCGGCGTCGTCGGCGCGATCGGGCTCGTCCTCGCGAAGGTCTACAACATCATGGAGGGCGAGGAGGGCTGACCGGCCCCTCGCCTCAGCCGACCGCTGAGACGGGTCGGCGCTACGCGACTCCCAGGTCACGCGCGATCAGCATCTTCTGCACCTCGCTCGTGCCCTCGCCGATCTCGAGGATCTTCGAGTCCCGCCAGAAGCGCGCGACCGGGAAGTCGTTCATGAAGCCGTACCCGCCGAAGACCTGCGTCGCCGCACGCGCGTTGGTCACCGCGATCTCGCTCGAGTAGAGCTTCGCGATCGCGGCCTGCCGCTTGAACGGCCGCCCCGACAGCATGCGGGAGGCTGCCTCGTAGTACGCGCAGCGCGCGACGTGCGTCCGCGCCTCCATCTCCGCGATGGTGAACTGGATCGCCTGGTAGGCACCGATGTTCCGGCCGAAGGCCTCGCGCTCGGCGGCGTACCGCACGCACTCGTCGACGCAGCCCTGGGCGAGCCCGACGGCGAGCGCGGAGATCGCGATGCGGCCCTCGTCGAGGATGGCGAGGAAGTTCGCGTACCCGCGACCGCGCTCGCCGAGCAGGTTCTCCTCCGGCACCGTCACCCCGTCGAAGTGCAGCTCGTGGGTATCGCTGGCGTTCCAGCCGACCTTGTCGTACGGCGGTGCCGCGGTGAACCCGGCCGCCGGCACCGGCACCAGGATCGAGGAGATCTCCTTGCGGCCGGCCGAGGTCTGCCCGGTCACGGCGGTGACCGTCACCAGCTCGGTGATGTCGGTGCCGGAGTTGGTGATGAACGCCTTCGAGCCGTCGATGACCCAGCTGCCGCCCTCCAGCCGCCCGGTCGTCCGGGTCGCGCCGGCGTCGGAGCCGCCGCCCGGCTCGGTGAGCCCGAACGCGCCGAGAGCGCGGCCGGCGGTCAGCCGGGGCAGCCACTCCTCCTTCTGCGCCTCGGTGCCGAAGCGGAACACCGGCATCGCCCCGAGGCTGACGCCGGCCTCGAGCGTGATCGCCACCGACGAGTCCACCCGCGCCAGCTCCTCGAGCGCGAGGCAGAGCGCGAAGTAGTCGCCGCCCATCCCGCCGTACGACTCCGGGAACGGCAGCCCGAACAGGCCCATCTCGGCCATGCCCGCCACGACCTCGTACGGGAAGGAGTGCTCGGCGTCGTGCTTCGCCGCCACCGGCGCCACGACCTGGCGGGCGAAGTCCTCGACGGTCTTGCGGAGGGTTTCCTGTTCGAACGTCAGGGCCGAGTCCATGGCTCCGATGCTGCCACGGGTTAGCCTCCGGAGGTGAGCACAGGCCTGGTCGAGCGCGCCCGTACGCAGCTCACCGACCCGGTCGTCGTCCGGGAGATCCTCAAGTTCGGCGTCGTCGGGGTCGGCGGCGTGGTCATCGACTTCGGGTTCTTCAACCTCTTCGAGCACGACGGCATCGGCCCGCTCACCAGCGGCGCGCTCTCCAACATCATCGCGGCGCTGGTGTCGTACTTCGCCAACCGCCACTGGGCCTTCGCGCACCGCGCGCGGACGGGGCTGCGTCGCGAGCTGCCGATCTTCGTGCTGCTCTCCTCGATCGGCCTGGGCATCAACGAGATCCCGCTGGCGATCACCCACTACGGCTTCGGCTGGACCTCGCTGCTGGCCGACGACCTCAGCCGCTACACGGTCGGTCTCGTCCTCGCGACGGCGTTCCGGTTCCTGTCGTTCAAGCGGTGGGTCTTCACCGCGGACACGCACGACGACGAGGTCCTGGCCTCCGCCGCGGTCTAGAGCTGCTTGCGCATCTGGATCGAGGTCGGCACGAAGCCCATCTGCTCGTACAGCGCGCGGGCGCCGAGGTTGTCCCCGAACACGTTGAGCTCCAGCGCGACGACGCCGCGGGCGCGGGCCCACTCCTCGGCCGCCTCCATCGCGGCCCGGCCGTAGCCGCGGCGCCGGAGGTCCTCCCGCACCTCGAAGTCGTAGCCGAACACGTGGTCGCCGTCGGCGGCGTGCCGGGTGTTGAGCCACAGCGTGCCGACCCGCTCGTCGTCGTCCCACAGCGAGAACAGGTCGTGGTCGGCGGTCGCGAGCCCGTTCGGCAGCAGCTCGGCGAACTGCTCTCGGGAGCGCGCGAGCGCCTGCTCGGCCGTGGTGGCATCGGCCTTCTGCCGTTCCCCCGCGTAGTGCCGGATCGAGTGTTCGAGCCAGCCGTCGTACTCGGCCTGGGTCATGGGTTCGAGGCGCACGGCCCGGAGCGTACGGGCGCGCTAGGAGGGCGGGAAGCCGCCGGTCGCGACCGGTCCCCAGCGGTCGATCGTCAGCCGCAGCAGGCACTCCCCTGCTTCGCCATGGCGGCGCGGTACTCGTCCCAGTCGGGGTGCTCGCCTCTGATCGAGCGGAAGTACTCGACCAGCGGCTCGAGGGCATCGGGCAGGTCGAGCACCTCGGCCGTGCCGTCGAGCTGCACCCAGGCGCCGTCCCACTCGTCCGAGAGCACGGTGAGGCTCGCCGCCGGCCGCGCCCGGAGGTTGGCGACCTTCGCCCGCGACGGGTACGTCGAGACCACCACGCGACCGTCGGCGTCGATGCCGAAGGTCACCGGCGAGGTCTGCGGCGAGCCGTCGGCGCGGGTCGTCAGCAGGATGCCGCGGTGCCGCGGCCGGACGAACGCGAGCAGCTCCTCGCGGGAGACGCGGTCGGCGGTGGCGATCTTCGGGGTCATGCGTCGAGTCTGCCGTCGCGCTCCTCGGCCTCCTGCACCAGGTCGTAGACGGTCCGCTGGACGGACTCGACCCGGGGCACGTCGCGCAGCACGACCTGGCCGCGCTCTCCGGCGCTCTCGACCACGAGCGTGCCGGAGCGGAAGAGCCGCTCGCCGACGCTGTGGCTGAAGGTCACGTCGTTGACCCGGTTCAGCGGCACGTCGCGACCGGATCGGGCCAGCACCCCCTCGCGCAGCACGATGCGGTTCGTCGTCACGACGTAGTGGGTGCTCACCCAGCGCAGGAACGGCCGCAGGCTGAACCACGCGAGCAGCAGCAGGGCGACCACGAGGATCGCGAGGCGCACCCACCCCTGGATCGACCAGCTCGGCACCACCACCGCGAGGAAGGTGCCGACGCCGACGACGACGGGGACCAGGCCGAGCGGGACGACGAGAGCGCGCCAGTGCGGGTGGAGGTCCAGGGCGACCTCCTCGCCCCGGGAGAGCAGCGCCTTCGGGTACGCCATGGCGCAGAGTCTGCCCGCCCGGACCGGGAGATCAGCGCAGGTGGACGACGTCGCCGGCGGCGTACGGGGTGCCGTCGACCACGAGGCGGCCGTCATCGTCGACGGCGGAGGCGCCGCCGCGTACGACCTCGCCGCCCGGCAGGTGCACGTCGACCTCACGGCCCACGGTGTCGCAGAGCGAGAGGTAGTCGACCTTCGTGGCGCCGGCCGCGAGGTGACGCAGCAGGGAGCGCAGCAGGGTCGCGCGGTCGGTCAGGCCGCCCTCGATCCCGACCGACGTGGCGGGGCGGTCGGGCGGCAGCTCCTCGGCCCGGGTCGAGACGTTCAGCCCGATGCCGAGGACGACGAAGCCGTCGACGACCTCGGCAAGGATCCCGGCGATCTTGCGGTCGCCGACGAGCACGTCGTTCGGCCATTTCAGCCGCGGTGTCAGACCGGCGTCGTCGCGCAGGGTGCGCGCGACGGCCACGCCGGCGAGCAGCGGCACCCAGGGCGAGGGCGCCATCGTCAGCAGCGCCGAGACGTGAAGGCCGGCGCGCGGCGGCGAGACCCAGCTGCGGCCGAGCCGGCCGCGGCCCGCGGTCTGCTCCTCGGCGACGAGCACCAGTCCCGGCGCCTCGCCGCCGCGTACGCGGTCTCCGACGTCGGCGTTGGTCGAGCCGGTCGTCGCCACCACCTCGACCCGCCAGCCCGGGCCACCGCGGATCGCACGGGGCAGCGGCGGTCGGGACAGGTCGGAGTACACGGCGGATAGTGTCCGCGACCATGGCAGCAGAGCCCGCGCCGGACGAGGCGCTCCCCGACATCCACACCACCGCGGGCAAGCTCACCGCGCTCCGGCAGCGGGTCGAGGAGTCGCTCCACCCCGGTTCGGAGGCGGCGCTCGAGAAGCGACGCGCGGCGGGCAAGCTGACGGCGCGCGAGCGGATCGAGGCGCTGCTCGACGCGGGCAGCTTCGTCGAGACCGACGCCCTCGCCCGCCACCGCAGCCGCGAGTTCGGCCTCGACGCCCGGCGGCCGACGGGCGACGGCGTCGTGACCGGCTACGGCACCGTCGACGGCCGCCCGGTCTGCGTCTTCAGCCAGGACGCCGCCGTCTTCGGCGGCGCGCTCGGCGAGGTCTACGGCGAGAAGATCGTCAAGGTCATGGACCTGGCGCTGAAGACGGGGTGCCCGGTCGTCGGCATCAACGAGGGCTCGGGCGCGCGGATCCAGGAGGGGATCATGGGTCTCGCCCTGTACGGCGAGATCTTCTACCGCAACACGATCAGCTCGGGCGTCGTCCCGCAGATCAGCCTGATCCTGGGCAACTGCGCAGGCGGCCACGTCTACTCGCCGGCACTGACCGACTTCACGCTCATGGTCGACGGCGGCTCCGCGATGATGATCACCGGCCCCGACGTCATCAAGACGGTGACCGGCGAGGACGTCACCATCGAGGAGCTCGGCGGCGCCCGGACGCACAACTCCAAGAGCGGCGTCGCGCACTTCATGTCCGCCGACGACGGCGAGGCGCTGGAGCTGACGAAGACGCTGCTGTCGTACCTGCCGTCGAACAACCTCAGCGAGGCGCCGGTGTTCGACGCCCCGGACGCGCCGGCCGAGGAGCCGGACACGGCGCTGGACACGCTGATCCCCGACAGCAACAACGCCCCGTACGACATGCACGTCGCCATCGAGGCGACCCTCGACGACGGCGAGTTCCTCGAGGTGCAGGAGCTGTGGGCGCAGAACATCGTCGTCGGCTTCGGCCGCGTCGAGGGCCGCAGCGTCGGCGTCGTCGCGAACAACCCGGTCAGCTTCGCCGGGACCCTCGACATCGACGCCGCCGAGAAGGCGGCCCGGTTCGTGCGCACGTGCGACGCCTTCAACATCCCGGTGATCACCTTCGTCGACGTACCGGGCTACCTGCCGGGCGTCGCCCAGGAGCACCGCGGCATCATCCGGCACGGCGCCAAGCTGCTCTACGCCTACTCCGAGGCGACGGTCCCGCTGGTCACGGTCATCACGCGCAAGGCCTACGGCGGCGCGTACGTGGTCATGGGGTCCAAGCACCTCGGGGCCGACGTCAACCTCGCGTGGCCGACCGCGCAGGTCGCCGTCGTCGGCGCGCAGGGCGCGGTCAACATCATCCGGCGCAAGGAGATCGCCGCGGCGGACGACCCCGACGCCGCCCGGCAGCAGTTCATGACCGAGTACGAGGACGCGCTGGCGACGCCGTACATCGCGGCGGAGCGCGGCTACGTCGACGCGGTCATCGAGCCGTCGCAGACCCGGGCCGAGGTCGCGAAGGCGCTGCGGCTGCTGCGCACCAAGCGGCAGACGCTGCCGCCGAAGAAGCACGGGAACATCCCGCTGTGACCGACGCAGCCCAGCCGCTGCTGCGGATCGTCCGGGGCATCCCCGCCGACGTCGACCCGAGCCTCGAGGTCGCGGTGCTCACCGCCGTGCTGACGACCCGCGGCTCCGCGGCCGCCGTCGAGCCGGCTGCGCCCGACGTGTGGTCGGCACCCGAGCGCTCGCTGCGGGCGCCGGTCTTCCCGTCCCGCGACGGCTGGCTGCTGTCCGCCCGCCCGCGCTGGTAGACAAGTCCCCACCCGACCGAGGAGATCACCAGCGTGCGCAAGGTCCTGATCGCCAACCGCGGCGAGATCGCCGTCCGCGTCGCCCGCGCCTGCAAGGACGCCGGCTACGGCAGCGTCGCCGTCTACGCCGACCCCGACCGCGACGCACCGCACGTCCGCGCCTGCGACGAGGCGTTCGCGCTGGGCGGGAGCACCCCGGGTGAGTCGTACCTGTCGATCGAGAAGGTGCTCGCGGCCGCGAAGGACTCCGGCGCCGACGCGGTCCACCCCGGGTACGGCTTCCTGTCGGAGAACGCCGACTTCGCGCAGGCCGTGATCGACGCCGGCCTGACGTGGATCGGGCCGCCACCCGCGGCGATCGCCGCCCTCGGCGACAAGACGACCGCCCGGCACATCGCGCTCAAGATCGGCGCGCCGCTGGCCCCGGGCACCGCCGACCCCGTCGCGGGCGCCGACGAGGTGCTGGCGTTCGCCGACGAGCACGGCCTGCCCGTCGCGATCAAGGCGGCCTTCGGCGGCGGCGGTCGCGGCCTGAAGATCGCCCGTACGCGCGAGGAGATCCCCGAGCTGTTCGAGTCGGCGGTGCGCGAGGCGACCGCGGCGTTCGGGCGCGGCGAGTGCTTCGTCGAGCGGTACCTCGACAAGCCCCGCCACGTCGAGACGCAGGTCCTCGCCGACACCCACGGGAACGTCGTCGTCGTCAGCACCCGCGACTGCTCGCTGCAGCGCCGCTACCAGAAGGTCGTCGAGGAGGCGCCGGCGCCGTTCCTGACCGACGCGCAGCTGGCCGAGCTCTACGACTCCTCCAAGAAGATCGTCCAGGAGGCCGGGTACGTCGGCGCCGGCACCTGCGAGTTCATCGTCGGGCAGGACGGCCTCATCTCGTTCCTCGAGGTCAACACCCGGCTGCAGGTCGAGCACCCGGTGACCGAGGAGGTCGCCGGCATCGACCTGGTCCGCGAGCAGTTCCGCATCGCCGAGGGCGAGGAGCTCGGCTACGGCGATCCCGAGCTGCGCGGTCACTCGTTCGAGTTCCGCATCAACGGCGAGGACGCCGGCCGCGGCTTCCTGCCCGCGCCCGGCACGGTGACGACCTTCGTCTCGCCCAACGGCCCCGGCGTACGCGTCGACTCGGGCGTCGAGTCCGGCACCGTCATCGGCGGCCAGTTCGACTCGATGCTGTGCAAGCTGATCGTCACGGGTGCGACCCGGCAGCAGGCGCTCGAGCGCAGCCGCCGCGCCCTCGACGAGTTCGTCGTCGAGGGGATGGCGACGATCCTGCCGTTCCACCGCAAGGTCGTCCGCGACCCGGCCTTCGCCCCGACCGACCCCGACGAGCCGTACTTCCTGGAGATGAACACCCGGCTGCAGGTCGAGCACCCGGTGA
>CAJCIY010000113.1 GCA_903970495.1 Candidatus Melainabacteria bacterium
CAGGAGCAGTTCGGCTCCGGCCGCGACGGCATCGTCACGCACGGCCTGACCCAGGACCAGCTGGCAGCCGCCGTGGGCGCGGCCCGCGAGACCGTCAACAAGGCGCTCCGCGACTTCGAGTCACGCGGCTGGATCGTGCTCTCGGCGCGTGGCTTCCGCGTGCTGGACCTGCCGGCGCTGACCCGCCGCGGGACCCCGCGCTGAGGGCCGACCGGGAATGCGGGGCCCCTCGGTGACTTTCCTGCAGGTGTGCAGGTAACCTCGAGGCAGCACCCACAGACCTAGGAGACCACCATGCGTGACGCCGTCATCGTCGAAGCCGTCCGTACGCCCGTCGGCAAGCGCAACGGAGGGCTCTCCGGGACCCATCCGCTCGACCTGTCCGCCCACATCCTCAAGGCCGTCCAGGCCCGTACGGGGATCGACCCGTCGGTCGTCGACGACGTCGTGTGGGGCTGCGTCAGCCAGGTCGGCGAGCAGACCCTCGACATCGCGCGCAACGCGGTGCTCGCCGCCGGCTGGCCCGAGACCGTCACCGGCGTGACCGTCGACCGCCAGTGCGGCAGCTCGCAGCAGGCGGTCCACTTCGCCGCCGCGGGCCTCGTCGCCGGGCAGTACGACGTCGTCGTCGCCGGCGGGGTCGAGTCGATGAGCCGGGTGCCGATGGGCAGCTCGACGAACGGCCAGAACCCGTTCACGCAGGCCTACCTCGACCGGTACCACGGCGTGTTCCCGAACCAGGGCGTCGGCGCCGAGATGATCGCCGAGCAGTGGGGGCTCTCGCGCACCGAGCTCGACGAGTACTCGATCCGCAGCCACGAGAAGGCGGCCGCAGCGCAGGACGACGGCCGGTTCGAGGCGCAGATCGCCCCGGTCGAGACCGAGAACGGCGTCATCTCCCTCGACGAGGGCATCCGCCGCGGCGGCACCGTCGAGGGCCTCGGCAAGCTCAAGCCGGCGTTCAAGCCCGAGGGCGGCGTCATCACCGCCGGCAACGCCTCGCAGATCAGCGACGGCTCGGCCGCGCTGCTGATGATGACCAGCGAGAAGGCCAAGGAGCTCGGCCTCACCCCGATCGTCCGCATCCACACCGCGGTGCTCGCCGGCGCCGACCCGGTGATCATGCTGACCGCTCCGATCCCGGCGACGCAGAAGGCGCTGCAGCGCTCGGGTCTGTCGGTCGACGAGATCGGCGCGTTCGAGGTCAACGAGGCGTTCGCCCCGGTGCCGCTGGCATGGCTCAAGGACATCGGCGCCGACGAGAAGAGCCTCAACCCCAACGGTGGCGCCATCGCTCTCGGCCACCCGCTCGGCGGCTCCGGTGCCCGGATCATGACCACGCTCGTGCACCACATGCGCGACAACGGCATCCGCTACGGCCTGCAGACCATGTGCGAGGGCGGCGGCCAGGCGAACGCCACCATCCTCGAGCTGCTCTAGCCCACCGCACGACGATGGCGGGGATCGTCGTCGTCGGTGCGGGGCTGGCGGGCATCAAGACCGTCGAGGCGCTGCGCGTCGGCGGATGCACCGAGACGATCACCGTCGTCGGCGCCGAGAGCGAGCAGCCGTACGACCGGCCGCCGCTGTCCAAGCAGGTGCTGCGCGGCGAGCGCGAGCCGGTGCGCCTCGAGCCGGTCGACGCCGACCTGCGACTGGGGTCGCGGGCCGTCGCGATCGACGGCGGCGACGTGGTGCTCGAGGGCGGCGACCGGCTGGCGTGGGACCGGCTCGTCATCGCGACGGGCGCCGTGGTGCGCAGCCTCGACGCGGTGCCGCAGCTGGGCGGGGTGCACTACCTGCGCACCCTCACCGACTGCCTCGGTCTCCGGGCGGAGCTCGGGGCGGGCGTCCGGCTGGTCGTGGTCGGGGGCGGCTTCATCGGACTCGAGGTCGCGGCGAGCGCCCGTCAGCTGGGCTGCACGGTGACGGTCCTCGAGCCGCAGGAGGTGCCGCTCGGAGGACCGCTCGGCCCCGAGCTCGCGGGCGAGCTGCTCGCCGCCCACCGCGAGCACGGGGTGGTGGTCCGTACGGGCGTTGCGGTCGCGGGCCTCGACGGCGCGCCCGCCGTGAGCGCGGTCGTCCTGGCCGACGGCTCCTCGGTGCCCGCCGACGTCGTGGTCGTCGGGGTCGGCGTGACCCCGGACGTCGGCTGGCTGGCCGGCTCGGGCATCGCGCTCGACGACGGCGTCGTGGTCGATGCGGGGCTGCGCGCCAGCGTCCCGGGCGTCTACGCGGTCGGCGACGTCGCGCGCTGGTACGACGAGCGCATCGGCGCCTCGGTCCGCGCCGAGCACTGGACCAACGCGACCGAGATGGCCGAGGTCGCCGCGGCCAACGTCCTGGGCGGTCACGCGGTGCACCGCCCCGTCCCGTACTTCTGGACCGACCACTACGACCTCAAGATCCAGTCGCTCGGCTGGACGGCGGGGTCGGACGAACGGCGGGTGCTGACCGTCGGCGCCAAGCAGCGGCGGGTCGTGCTCTACGGCCGCGGGGGCCGGCTCTGGGGGGTGGCGGGTGTCGGTGCGCCGGGCCTCGTACGCGGCCGGCACGAGGACATCTCGGCGCACGCGCCGCTCGACGACGTCGCTTCCGCACTGCTCTGACGCCGGCATACCTCGGGGTACGGTGGCAGCCCGTCTGCTTCTCTGGAGCTGAGCGATGACCGCGCCGAGACACGCGTACGACCCGCTGGACCTCTCCAGCAAGGCCTTCTGGGCGGCCACCGACCGCGACCGCGACGTGTCCTTCGCCGAGCTGCGCGACCGGCGGCCACTGAGCTTCCACCCGCCGACCGAGGACGCCGTCTTCCCAGATCCGGAGGACCCCGGGTTCTGGGCCGTCGTGCGGCACGCCGACATCGTCGAGGTCAGCCGGCGCACGGAGGAGTTCGTCTCGGGCCAGGGCGTGCTGTTCGAGTCGGTGCCGCCGGAGATGCTCGAAGCGACGCAGTCGTTCCTCGCGATGGACGACCCGAAGCACGCGAAGATCCGCGGCATCGTGCGCGCCGCGTTCACGCCGAAGCAGGTCCAGCGGATCGAGGCGCAGATCCGGGCGACCGCCGCGGAGATCGTCGCGGGACTCCCCGACGAGGGCAGCTTCGACGCCGTCGCCGACGTCGCGGGCATCCTCCCGATGCGCACCATCTGCCAGATGATCGGCATCCCGGCCGACCAGCAGCAGACCATCGCCGACGCGGTCGTGCTGCAGACCGGCTGGGGTGATCCGGACATCGCCCAGGGCCGGTCGGCGCTGGAGTGCATCGGCGGCGCGATCATGACCGAGCACGCGGTCGCGGCGGAGCTGGTCGCCGCCCGCCGGCAGCGCCCGACGGACGACCTCATCTCGGCGCTGGTCGAGGCCGAGGTCGACGGCGAGCGGCTGGCCGACGACGAGATCGCCGCGTTCTTCGTGCTGCTGTGCGTCGCGGGCAACGACACCAGCCGGCAGACGATCGCCCACGGCATCAAGGCCCTCGCCGACCACCCGGACCAGCGCGCCTGGCTCGCCGCCGACCTCGACGGGCGGATCGCGCCCGCCGCCGAGGAGCTGCTGCGGTGGGCCACGCCGGTCATGACCTTCCGCCGCACCGTGGTGCGGGAGACGCGGCTCGCCGGGCAGCCGCTCGTGCCGGGCGAGAAGGTCGTGATGTTCTACAGCTCCGGCAACCGGGACGGCGCCGTCTTCGCCGACCCCTGGTCGTTCGACCTGCAGCGGGCCGAGAACAACCACGTGGCCTTCGGCGGCGGCGGTCCGCACTACTGCCTCGGTCACTTCCTCGCCCGTACGCAGATCCGGGCGATGTTCCGGGAGCTGCTCGCGCGCTTCCCGGCGTACGGGGCCGGCGACGCACCGGTCGTCGCCGGCAACTTCATCCACGGCGTGAAGTCGTTGACCGTCACGGTCTGACGTCTACCGGGGCAGCACTTCCCGCAGCCGACGCCGCTGCGCGGCCGGGACGTCGGCGAGGAACGCGCCGGACAGCCGGACGAACATCGCCCGCAGCTCCGGCGGCCGGACCGGGCCGCGGTGCTGCGCGCCGATCAGCAGCGCCAGCGCCATCCGCGCCTGCAGCGTCGCGAGCGCCGGCTCGAGACCGATCGCCCGGAACGCCTCGACGAGGTGCCGCTCGCGGCGCCGGTCGACGCGGGTCTGCACCCGCGCGACCTCGGGGCTGCTGCGGGCCCACGCACGGATCGCGGACTCGGCCGCGTGCGGGAGCGAGACCGCGATGTCGGTGAGGACGCCGATCCGCTCGACCGGGTCCGGGGTCTGCACGGAGATCGCGATCAGGCGCTCGGAGTGCTCGCTCTCCCAGTACGCCAGCAGCGCCGTCGTGAAGGCGGGCATGCCGGTGAAGTGGTGGTAGAAGCTGCCCTTGGTCACCTGCAGGACCCGGCACAGTGCCGCGATCGTCAGCCCGTCGCTGCCCTCGTCGGCCAGCACGTCGAGCGCGGCGACGACGTAGTCGACGGCCGTGCGCGGCTCGCCGGCCATCGGCTCAGCCTCCCGTCGTGGGAGCAGCAGCCGCGGTCGGCGAGGTCAGCACCGCGGCCGGTGTCGACGCGCTCGGCGTCGGCGTCGTCGCGGTGGGGGTCGGCGTGCTGCTCGCCGTCGGTGTCGGTGTGGTCGGCGCCGCGGAGGTGGTCGGCGGGCTGGTCGTGGTGGGCGGCGCCGAGGTGCTGGTGGTCGCCGGGGCCGAGCTGCTGGTCGTCGGCGGCGGCGTGGTGGGCGCGGTGGTGGACGACGCGGTGGTGGGCGTGGTGGTCGGTGTCGTCGGCACCGTGGCGGGCGAGCTGCCGTGGCGGGTGGCGAGCACGACCGCCACCGCGATGCCGGCCACGGCGAGCAG
>CAJCIY010000114.1 GCA_903970495.1 Candidatus Melainabacteria bacterium
AAGTGCTGCTTCATCGACCTGATCCTCGCGCCGTACCTCGGCCGGGCGGAGCTCGGCGAGATCTTCGACGGCCGCGAGCCGCTCGAGCGGGAGGACCTGCTGCCGCAGTTCCGGTCGCTGCTGGGCGACGAGCAGATCTCCAAGCCGTTCGAGTGCGTCGGCGACGCCGGTGAGTGCCAGGCTGCCACCGTGCTGGCAGCGGCTCGTCCTGACCGCGCGGGAAGCCCTGTGCTGCAAGCTCTTCTGCCGATGACCGCCGACGCGCCGCCGGCCGCCGCGCTGCTCGCCCCGATCGGCACCGACTTCGTCGAACCGCCCTATGCCGCCGCTGCGCTGGTCTGACCTCGCCGGCCGCAAGGTCGGGGTGTGGGGGCTCGGCGTCGAGGGCCGGGCCACGCTGCGGCGGCTCGAAGCCGACGGCGTGCAGCCGACCGCGCTGGTCGACGAGAAGGTCGACGGCGCGCTCACCGGTCCCGCGGGGCAGGCGGCGCTCGCCGGCTGCGACGTCATCATCAAGAGCCCCGGCATCAGCCGGTACGCGCCGGCGTGCCGCGCGCTGGTCGCCGCCGGCGTACCGGTGCTGGGCGGTCTCGGGCTGTGGCTGGACGGCGTCGACCGCAGCCGCGTCGCCTGCGTGACCGGCACCAAGGGCAAGTCGACGACGACGGCGGTCGCCGGCCACCTCGCGGCCGGGCTCGGCGTCCGGGCAGGGATCGGTGGCAACATCGGCGTCGCGCCGTGGGACCCGGAGGTCGACGCCGACGTCGACCTGTGGGTGGTCGAGACCTCCTCGCACCAGTGCCTCGACGTCGACCTCGGGCCGGCCGTCGTCGCGCTGACCTCGCTCGGCGTCGACCACCTCGACTGGCACGGCGGCGACCCCGAGGCGTACGTCCGCGACAAGCTGTCGATCTGCACCCGACCCGGTGTGCGGACCGTGCTCGCCGACGGCGGCAGCCCCGCGCTGCGGGAGCGGACGTCGCTGCTCGGGCCGGTGACCTGGGTCGAGGGCGACGCGAGGTGGGCCGACGCGCTCGGCCTGCTCGGCTCGCACAACCGGCACAACGCCGAGGTCGCCCGCCGGCTGCTGCTGGCCCTCGGCGTCGAGGCGGCCGACGACCTCGACGCCGTCACCGCCGCGGCGGCGGGCTTCGCCGGCCTGCCCTCGCGGCTGCGGCTGGTCCGCTCGGTCGGTGGCGTCGACTTCGTCGACGACAGCCTCTCCACGACGGTGCTGCCGACGCTCGCCGCGGTCGACGCGTTCCCGGGTCGCCGGGTCGCGCTGCTGGTCGGCGGCCACGACCGCGGCGTCGACTACCGGCCGCTCGCGGAAGGGCTGGCCGGCCGCGCCGACCTCGCGGTGTTCACCGTCCCGGCGAGCGGCGCGCGGATCGGCGCGCTGCTCCGCGGCGCGGGCGTGGCGAGCGCCGACTTCGCCGGGCTGCCCGAGGCGGTCGACGCCGCGGTGTCCTGGTGCGCCGGCGACGGCGTCGTCCTGCTCGCGCCGGCCGCGCCCAGCTTCGGCGTGTACGCCGACTACGCCGCCCGCTCAGCGCACTTCGCGGCGCTCGCGGCGGGCGTACCGTTCGACACGTGACGCATGTGGTGGGCGAGACCGATGCCGTGCTGACCGACGCCGAGCTCGAGGAGCTGGCGCTCGCCGCCGACCCCGAGACGCCGGTCGCCGCCGACGCCCTGCCGTGGCTGCCCGAACGCGAGCAGTCGCTGCCGACGTCGTACCTGCCGCAGCCCAGCATCCGGTCGCGGCCGGCCTCCCGGGCCCGCACCATCACCGCGCTCGTCGTCATCGCCGCGTTCCTCGCGATCACGGCACTCGGCTTCTGCGCGACGTACGGGCAGCTGCTTCCCGCCTGACCGGGCTGGCTACCGTCGGGGGCATGGACCAGCCCGCCGGCGACCCGCCGCACGACGACGACCCGAACCCGGATGACCCCGCCCGCAAGCGGATCCGCCACCAGTTCCGCGCCAAGCTCGGGCCGGAGCAGCGGTCGGTGGTGCTCGCGTGGGCCTCGTTCGTCACCACCTTCACGATCACCCGGACCCTGACGCACTGGATCCGGGACGGTCACGGCCCCGCCGGCGGCGGGATGAGCCTGGGCGGCAAGCACTTCCACCACTACAACCTCGGCATCGGTCTGCTGACCGGCGTCGGCGCGCTCGCCATCCGCGGCGAGGACAAGCACCGCCACCACCCGGTCACGGCGATCGCGTACGGCACCTCCACCGCGCTGATCGTCGACGAGGCCGCGCTGCTGCTCGACCTCGAGGACGTCTACTGGTCGAAGCAGGGCCGCACCAGCGTCGACATCGCCATCGGCATCATCGCCGCGGGCGGGCTCGTCGTCGCGGGGCTGCCCTTCTGGCCGGCCGCGGCCCAGGAGCTGCGCCGTCCGCTGGCGCGGCGCGGCGCGAGGGACGCGTCCGCGTGACGCTCGCGTGACCGCGACGCTGGACCCCCCGCGTACCCCCCTGCGCGGCCGACCCGCGACCGCCGCGGCGTTCGTCGTGCACGGGTTGCTCTTCTCGTCGTGGACCGCGCACATCCCCTCGATCCAGCTCCACCTGCACCTGACCGACGGTGGGCTCGGCCTGGTGCTGCTCGGGGCGCCGGTCGGTGCGGTGGCCTCGCTCTCGCTGACCGGACCGCTGCTCCCGCGCCTCGGCAGCCGCCGGGCCGTACGCCTGGCCCTCGCCGCGTACTGCCTCGCCGGGCTGCTGGTCGGGCTCGCGGGTTCCGCCCCGCTGCTGTTCCTCGCCCTGCTGCTGTGGGGGTTCGGGCAGGGCGCGCTCGACGTCTCGATGAACACGCAGGCCGTCTACGTCGAGCGGGCCGGGGGTGACCGGCCGGTCATGCCCGGGCTGCACGCCGGATGGGGCATCGGCGCCTTCGTCGGTGCCGGCATCGGCACCGCGGCGGTCGCGCTCGGCGTCGGTCTGCTGCCCCAGCTGGCGGTGATGGGGCCGCTCGCGCTGGTCGTCACGTTCGCGATGTCGCAGCGGATGCTGCCCGACGAGGAGCACGTGGCCGAGCCGCGCGGGCGGCTGCAGCTCGAGCCGGTGCTGCTGCTCCTGGCGCTGGCCGCGTTCGGGTCGATGCTGTGCGAGGGCTCAGCCGCCGACTGGTCCGCGGTCTACGTGCGCGGCACCGTGCACGCATCGGCCGGCATCGGCGGCCTCGGCTACACGGTCTTCGCGCTCGCCCTCGTCGCGGTGCGGCTGTCGGGAAACCGCCTGCTGCACAAGGGTTCTCCGGCCCTCGTCGTCCCGTCCGGTGCGCTGCTCGCCGCCGTCGGGTTCGGCTGCGGCCTGCTCTCGCGCGACATCGTCGGGACGCTCGTCGGCCTCGGGCTGCTCGGCCTCGGGCTCGGCCTGGTCGTGCCGTCGTGCTTCGCGGCGGCCGGGCGGCTCGGCCACCTGCACCCCGGCCGGTCGGTGGCGACCGTGTCCGGCCTCGGCTGGGTCGGCTTCGTCATCGGCCCGCCGCTGATCGGCGCGCTCGCCGGTGC
>CAJCIY010000115.1 GCA_903970495.1 Candidatus Melainabacteria bacterium
CCCCGCAGGCCGAGGAGGCGGTGCCGGTCGAGGACGTCGTCGCGTACGAGCCGATCGGGCTGGCACCGATCGAGACGTACGGCCTGAGCGTCGCCGAGTCCGAGCTCGCCGCCGAGGGACCGCCGCCTGCGGCAGCCGTCGCCGACGAGCCGCTGCTCGAGCTCACGGTCGACGGCGCGGTCCCACCCGAGGTGGCCGCCGAGCCGGCGATCGAGCCGGCAGCACCGGACTCGGGGCTGGCGGCGCGGATCCCGCGGCTGCCCACCCGGTCCGCGCCCGCTGCTCCGGACACGATCGAGGACGACCTGCCCGGGACGCTCGCCAGCCTGCGAGGAGCGATCGACCTCGAGGCCCTGGACGCCGCAGATCCGTCCGGGAGCGCCTGGCCGGCCATGGACGACACCGAGCAGCCCGCCGCACCGGTGCACGTCGGCAGCGACCGCAACGAGCTGCAGTCGGCGCTGTCGGAGCTCGGCCACGAGCACAGCGCCGAGGACGAGAGCCCCCTCGAGGACGCCGGCTGGGCGGACCCGGCGCCGGGCACCCCCTGGGGCAGCGAGGAGGCACACGACTTCACGCCCGACGAGGAGGAGCCGTCGACCGACACCGCGGCGCTGCTGCGCGAGCTGTCGTTCCTCGGCCTCGACGACCTGCCCGCGCCGCCGCGGTCGCCCGCCCCGCCCCGCGCGCCGTCGCCGCGCCAGGCGCCGGTCCCCGCCGGCAAGGGCAAGCGCAAGAGCATCTTCGGGCGCTGAGCCCGGCTACCGCAGAGCGCTGAGGTACACCGGCTGCGTCGGTGAGCTGAGATCGCGCTCGACGGCGGCCGCGACGCCGTCGCCGGTGACCAGCTCTGCGTCGTCCGGCACCGAGCGCTTGACCAGCGCGAGTCCGATGGGCCCGAGCTCGTGGTGGCGCACCGCCGAGGTCAGCCGGCCGACCACCCGTCCTTCGACGGTGAGCTCGGCGCCGCGCGCGGGCAGCAGGTGGCCGGAGCCGTCGAGGTGGACCTGGACGAGCCGGCGGGGCGGGCGGCCGAGGTTGTGCACCCGCGCGACGGTCTCCTGGCCGCGGTAGCAGCCCTTGTCCAGTGCGACCGCCGGGGCGAGCCAGCCGACCTCGTGGACGAGCGTGCGGTGGTCGGTGTCCAGCCCGAAGCGCGCCTCGCCCGCGGCGACGCGCAGCGCCTCCCAGGCGTCGTGGCCGGCGATCGGCAACCCGCTCAGCGTCAGCCCGGCACGCGGCACCAGCACCTCGCGGCCGGCGGTCACGACGGCACCGGGCACGGCGAGGTCGCCGGTCACCCCGAGCGTCGCGAGCCGCGGCGTCTCGTCGACGACCTCGACCCGCTGCAGGAAGCGCATCGAGTCCAGGAACGCGGCCAGCCCCGTCTGGGCGTCGGGCTCGGTCAGCAGCCATGTCGTCGACCCGTCGTCGATCACCACCGCCTGGTGCTCGACGTGGCCGTGGGGGGACAGGACGAGCAGCTCGGTGCGTACGCCGGGGGCGAGGCGCTCCACGTCCTGCGTCGTCAGCGCGTGCAGCCAGCCCAGTCGGTCGGGTCCGCTCACCGCCAGCACGCCCCGGTGCGAGCGGTCGACGACGGCGCCGCGCTCCAGCCGGCGCTGCTCGCCGTACGGGTCTCCGTAGTGCCCGGCGACCGGCGCGTCGGGGGAGTCGGCGGCCACCGCGCCGGGCAGGTCGAGGGAGCTCATCCCAGCATCATCCGCCCGTCGCCGAGGGACCTCCCGATGACCGTCCGCCCACCGGCCCGCAGGCCGGTCCTCGTCGTCCAGCGCGGCTGGCCGCAGCAGGAGAACCCGGCGCTGCCGCTGCTGCCCGCGGCGGCACCGGCCGTGCTCGACGGCCGCGTGGCGACCGCCACCGCCACGCTCCCGGTCGACCTCGACCGGCTCGTCGCGGACCTGCCGGCCGGCAGGGTGCCGCTGCCGGCCTCGACCGTGCTGCGCGGGGTGGTCGAGCACGCCGTGGCCGCAGCCGGCGACGTCGCCGGGACGCTCACGCTCGTCGCCGCCGACACCGGCGACGCGGTGCTCGTCTATGCGCTGCTGATACCGTTGGCGGCCGCGCCGGAGCCGTCGTAGCGTGGGCGCACACGAGAAGGGAGGTGGTCCGAGCCTTGTATGCACATCGGACGCGTGAGGTGGCTGTCCGCTAGCCACGCCAGGGACGACTCGAACCGACCCGTGCGCGGGCAGGCGAGTACCAGGCAGTCACCGGACCCCGGGTCTCCGTCCTCGTCCAGACGGCCGCACCGATCGGCGCGGAGCCAGGCCCGGGGTTCTCTCTTCTCTCTCAGCCAGCGGGCTGCAGCCGCGCGCCGACGTGCCCCGTCAGCGGCTGGTCCGGCGTCGCCAGGTGGTAGGCGTACGCGAGGTCCCCCTCGACCTGACCGTAGGTCCGCGTGGCCGCGGTGGCCTTCGCGCCGGTCGACGACGACACGACGACGTCGGTGCCGAGCTCGACCGACAGCCCGCGTACCCGGCCGTAGGAGACCTCGACGATGCCGGCGCCGTGGGCCATGACGAGCTCGACGTCGGCGACGTTCTCGCCCGGCCGCCAGAAGCCAGCCTCCCACTGCGACGCGGTCTCGAGGTCGGCCGCCCCGTCGACCCAGGGCCAGGTCTCGGACGTGTGCCGCAGGATCGCCTGACCCGGGATCACCTCGATCGTGAGCCGGCTCCAGAACTCCATCGGCTCCATCGTCGGGTACTCGACGACCCCGCGGCCCTCCCACCGGCCCAGCAGGAACGCCATCGGGATCAGCGCCGGGTCCAGGCCCTCGGGGATCTGGAACATCAGCCGACCGGGACGGGGGGCGTGAGGGTCGACGGCCGGACCGCGGCGACCGGTGCGGGGCCGGGCGAGAGATCCACGCGCAGCAACCTAGCGGTGGTCAGCGGTGACCGGCGGACTCCAGGTCGGGGGCGGAGCGGACCGGCTCCTCCTCGTCCTCGTCGTGACGGCGCCGCCAGAAGACGATCAGCAGGCCGATGAGCACGAGGAGGAGCAGACCGGCCACGAGGGGGATCAGCACGTGCCGGTCCTTGGCGAGCGGCACCGCCTTCGCCGGGACGGCCACGGCGGAACCGCCGGCGGCCGGGAAGGTGATCTCGCCGGTCGCGGCGCGGTGCAGCAGCCCCGACGTCGCGTCGATCCGGGCCTTCCAGGGACCGGCCGGGATGTCCTTGCTGAGATTGACCGTCACCTGGCCGGACGCGCCGATCCCGAGCGTGGTGGCTCCGGCCGTCGCGTACGGGCCGGCACTGACCCCACCCGGTCCGTCGGTCAGGCGGAGCACGCCGGTCAGGTCCAGCGCCCGGCCGCCGGTGTTCCGGATCGTCGCGGTGACCTGCGGCGTCCCGTCCGGCAGGCGCCGGGCCTGCAGCGTGGAGATCGTGAAGTCGGACGGCGGGAGGGGCGAACGGGGACTCGCGACCGCGAGGTACACGCGGATGGCGACCCGGTTCTCGACCAGCAGGCTGCCGGACCCGGCGGCGGGCGGCAGCGCCGCGACCAGGCCCTCGTAGCGCTCGCCGCTGGTGGCGTCGGCGGGCACGGCGATCGTCACGGTCGCGTCGATCGAGGCACCCGCGGCCAGCGCGATCGACGAGGGTGAGATCGAGGTCCACCCCGTCAGCTCGTTCGGGGTCTCACCGGCATCGATCCCCCACCCGGTCGGACCGATGGTGGCCGCCGAGGGGTAGAGCGCGACGGTGGTCGGGTGACCGGTGTCGTTCCTGACCTCGACCTGGCGGGTGATCGTCGTCGCCGGTCGGAGCTCGTCGATGACGTACGCGCCGGCCCGGGGGTCCTTGTCCAGCGCGCTCGGCTCGTCCAGCAGCCGGATCGAGAGCGAGTGCGGGGCAGCGATCGCCGGCGCGGCCGGCGAGGCGGGCGCCGCGTGGGCACTCGGGGCGGCGACGCCCGCGAGACCGGTCGCGACCAGGACCGACGCCAGGGTGGCCACCCACCGCGCCCGCGCGCCGCCGCAGGTCATGAGCAGGTCAGGAGACCGTCTGGGTGACGGTGCCGGTGTACACGCCCGCGGTGGAGTTGCCAGGGACGGTGATCTGGATCGACGGGTTGAAGGTGGCCGAGTTGGTGCCCACGGCAGTCACCTTGACCAGGTTCACCGGCGCGGTGGCCGAGAGCGTCACGCTCGCCGCCGCGGTGGTGTTGGTGTCGGTCCGCAGCGTCGTCAACGCCGGCGTGCCGGTGAACGTGCTCGACGGCACCCAGACGATCGCGTTCGCCGCCGGGATGGCGGTGGCGCCGGTCGCCGGGTTGGTGAACCCGCCCGACGGCCCCTGGATGGTGGTGGTCCACCCCAGCGCCACGGCCCGGTTGTCGGTCACGGTGGTGACGCCGATGGAGCCCGAGATCGTCGAGGACGACGAGGACGCGTTCAGGGTGCCGAGGCTCGCCGTGGTCGTCGGCTCGCTGATCGACAGCAGACCGCCCTGGACGGTGAACGTCACGGGAGTGCTTGCGGAGGCGGTGCCCACGGTGGCGAGCGCGGCAGCGGCGCCCGTGGCGAGCGTGAGGACGACGAGGGCGCGGCGCATGGGGTGCTCCAGAGGACGACGACCGGCGCGGATCTGCGCCACCTGTCCTCCATCGGTGCGAGGTATCTAGAACCTGACCGGCGTCCGGCCCAGTACACCCGGTCGGCCGAGCGCCGCCGGACCTTGAGCAGCGGTTAGCGTCGGAGCGGTGCGCACCCTCGTCGTGAAGGTCACCGCCGGAGCCGACGGACCCGAGCGCTGCGCGCAGGCGTTCACGGTCGCGGCGACCGCGGTCAGCGCCGGCGCGGACGTCTCGCTGTGGCTGACCGGCGAGGCGGCCTGGTACGCCGTACCCGGGCGGGCCGAGCTCTTCGTGCTGCCGCACAGCGCGCCGCTCGCCGACCTGCGCGACGCCGTGCTCGCCGGCGGGCGGCTGACGCTCTGCACGCAGTGCGCCGCGCGCCGGGGGATCACCGAGGCCGATGTGCTGCCCGGTGTGCGCATCGCCGGGTCGGCGTCGTTCGTGGAGGAGGCGCTCGCCGACGGGGCGCAGGCGCTCGTCTACTGAGGCGCGCGGAGACCGGCGAGCGCGAGGTCGAGCAACCGGTCGGCCAGCCCGGGGTCGTCGGCCACCTCGGCGCCGTGGGCGATGCCGCTGCAGAGGTGGAGCAGGTCGCGGGCGCCGATGCCGGTGCGCACCTCCCCGGCCTCCTGCGCGCGGACCAGGAGCGCGTCGACGGCGGCGAACATCCGGTCGCACAGACCGCCGAACTCCTGTCCCTCCTTGAGCAGCACGATGCCGCCCACGAGGCCCCGCTTGGTCTTCGCGAACGCGAGGTACGACCGCATCCAGGTCTCGACCGCGGCGCGCGGGTCCTCGGCGTCGCCGAGGGCCCCGGCCTGCGCCCGGAGATCCTCGAAGGTCTCCTGGACCACGGCGGCCATCAGGCGCTCGCGGGTCGGGAAGTGCCGGTAGAGGGTGCCGATGCCGACGCCCGCGCGGCGGGCGATGCTCTCGAGCCCGGCCTCGGGTCCCTCCTCGGCGAACGCGGCGGAGGCGGCGGCGACCAGCCCCTCGCGGTTGCGCTGGGCGTCCGCGCGGAGCGTGCGGCCCTGCTCGAGACCGGTGACCCCGTGGGACCTCGTCGAGGTCGGACGGTCTGTCGGGAGGGGAGCTACGGGACCGATCGGGTCCGGTGTGGTGTTCGGCACAGCGGCGTGCCGGGTGCTTGCCAAAGCGGAGACTCCCTCCGTATAGTTTCGGAGGCGTCCTCCACTTGCTGTGACCGTACCTGACCGGTCCCATCCGGAGGAGCCCTCCGCTCAGTCTCGCTCCGAAGGATCCCTATGTCGACCCTCTCCTCGAACCGCCGGGCAGCAGTCGTGCTCGGCCTCATCGTCACGGTGCAGCTGATGGTGGTGCTGGACGCCACCGTGGTGAACATCGCGCTGCCCTCCATCCAGAGCGGCCTGCACTTCTCCACCGCCGGGCTGTCGTGGGTGATCAACGCCTACACGCTCGCGTTCGGCGGTCTCCTGCTCCTCGGCGGCCGGGCCGGCGACGTCTTCGGCCGCCGGCAGATGTTCATCGGCGGGCTCGCGGTCTTCACGCTCGCCTCGCTGGCCGGCGGGCTCGCCACCGACGCCGCCTGGCTCGTGACCGCCCGCGCAATCCAGGGCATCGGCGCCGCCGCGGCCGCGCCCAGCGCGCTGGCGCTCATCGCGACCAACTTCGCCGAGGGCACCGAGCGCAACCGCGCGCTCGGCGTCTTCGCCGCCGTCTCCTCGGGCGGCGCATCCGTCGGGCTCATCCTGGGCGGCGCCCTCACCGGTCTGTCCTGGCGCTGGGTGCTGTTCATCAACGTGCCGGTCGGCCTGCTGGCCATGACCCTCGCCCCGAAGTTCCTGCAGGACTCGGAGCGGACCCGCGGGAGCGTCGACTACGTCGGCGCCGTCGCCTCGGTCGCCGGCATGGGCTCGCTGGTCTACGGCCTGATCCGCAGCGGCTCGGCCGGCTGGGGCGACACCACGGCGATCACGTCGCTCGTCGTCGGCGCCGTGATCATGGCCGGCTTCCTGGTGTACGAGAGCAGGGCCGAGACGCCGATCGTGCCGCTCCGCCTGTTCAAGGACCGCAACCGCGCCGGTGCGTACGCGCTGATGCTGCTGCTTCCCAGCGCGATGTTCGGGCTGTTCTTCTACCTGACGCAGTACCTGCAGGAGGGCTACGGCTACAGCGCCCTCAAGACCGGCGTCGCGTTCCTGCCGCTCACGGTGCTGATCTTCACCGCCTCGCGGCTCGCGCCGCGGGTGCTGCCGCGCATCGGCGCCCGCCCGATGCTCGTGTTCGGTCTCGCGCTGACCGCCCTCGGCATGCTCTGGCTCACCCGCATCGGCCAGGACACCTCGTACGCGACGCACGTCCTCGGCCCGCTGCTGCTGATCGGCCTGGGCATCGGCAGCTCGTTCATGCCGATCACCGTGACGATCCTCGCGGGCGTCCAGCGGCAGGACTCGGGCGCCGCCTCGAGCCTGCTGCAGGCCATGCAGCAGGTCGGCGGCACGCTCGGCCTGGCGACGCTGGTCACCGTGTTCGGTGTCGCGACGCACCACGCCAAGGCCGCCGTCGGCGACGGGCACCTCGCCGTCCCGCTGCTGTCGCACGGCGTCCGCGTCGACTTCGGGACCGCCGCGATCCTCGCCGCCGTCGGGCTGCTCGTCGCGATCCTGGTGCTCCGGCCGAAGACCGGCGTCCCGACCGCATCCGAGGCGGAGCAGGCCGACGTCACGGCCGAGTCCGTGGTCGAGATGGTCTGACCCGCACCTCCACGCACGACGAAGGGCCGGCCCCGACGGGGCCGGCCCTTCGCGTGTCCGTGCTACAGGTCGACGGTCGCGTCGGCCGGCAGGCCGAGCTCCGCGATGACCGCCCGGCTGCCGCTCCCCTTCGGGGACAGCACCCGCACCGACCACTCGCCCGGGCGGGCGAGGAACCGGAAGCCGCCGGCCTCGTCGGTCACGACCTCGCCAGTGAAGTCGCCACCGGAGTCGAGGAGCCGGACGTACGCGCCGGCCACGGGGTTGCCGCCGAGGCGGACGCGGCCGCCGATGACGGTCTCCTTGGCGAGGTCCACCCCCTCGAGCGAGACCCCGCCCGCGGGCGGCGCGCAGCCCACGTCAGTCGCCCAGCTCGATCGGGACGCCGACCAGGGAGCCGTACTCGGTCCAGCTGCCGTCGTAGTTCTTGACGTTGGGCCGGCCGAGGATCTCGTGGAGCACGAACCAGGTGTGCGCGCTGCGCTCCCCGATCCGGCAGTACGCGACGGTGTCCTTGGCCGGGTCGACGCCGGCACCCTCGTACAGGGACGCGAGCTCGTCGGCGCTCTTGAAGGTGCCGTCCTCGTTCGCAGCCTTGGCCCACGGCACGTTCTTGGCGCCGGGGATGTGGCCAGGGCGCTGCGACTGCTCCTGCGGCAGGTGGGCCGGCGCGAGCAGCCGGCCGGCGAACTCGTCCGGGGAGCGGACGTCGACGAGGTTGTCGCGGCCGATCGCGGCGGAGACCTCGTCGCGCAGCGCACGGATCGAGGAGTCGGCCGGCTTCGCCGTGTAGGTGGTGGCCGGCCGGTCCACGACCTCGGTGGTCAGCGGCTTGGACTCCAGCTCCCACTTCTTGCGGCCGCCGTCGAGCAGCTTCACGTCGGCGTGGCCGTAGACCTTGAAGTACCAGTAGGCGTACGCGGCGAACCAGTTGTTGTTGCCGCCGTAGAGCACGACGGTGTCGTCGTTGCCGATCCCGCGGGCCGAGAGCAGCGCCTCGAACCCGGCCTGGTCGACGAAGTCCCGGCGTACGGGGTCCTGCAGGTCGTCCTTCCAGTCGAGCTTCACCGCACCCGCGATGTGACCCTTGTCGTAGGCCGACACGTCCTCGTCGACCTCGACGAAGACGACCTTCGGGTCGCCCGCATGTGCCACGGCCCAGTCGATATCCACCAGAGCGTCGGTGCTCACGGCGTCACGTCCTTTCGTTGTGCTTCACGGTGTGCGGACCGGGCGGGCCCGCAGCCAGTAGAGGTACAGCTCGCAGCCCAGGCACAGCCCGATGCTCGCGTTGAGGAGCGCCGCGACCAGCGCGAACGCGGTCGCGACCGCGCCCAGGACCGGGATGCCGGTCCCGTAGCCGATGGCGGCGACCACGGCGAAGAGCAGGCCGACCGCCTGCGCGAAGCGCGGCGGCCGCGCGTCCTCGGTCTCCGTCGGCGCGCCCAGCCGCGGCGCGACGAACCGCTTGAACAGCAGCCCGTACGGGGCGTAGCCGACGGCGCCGGCGGCGAAGACGAGCGCCTGCGCGGCGACGACCCACACCGATCCGGTCAGCAGCGCGACCACGAGGACGGCGGCGGTCACCCACGCACCGAACCGCGGCGCGCGCACGTCGACCTGACGCGGAAGGGGCACGGTGCTGATCGTACCCGGCATCAGCGACTGATCCGATCGGGATTGTCGAGCTTCCGGTCCGCGGGCGTCGGTCGCTCCAGCAGCGCCACGACCTCGGCGAGGCGGGGTACGCCGGTGGCCCTCGCCAGCTCGCGGCCGGCCGGGTCGAGCACGAGGGTGGTGGGGGTCGAGGCGATGCCGAGCTCCCGGACGGCGGCCAGGTGGGACTCGGCGTCGACGTCGACGTGCACGACGCCCTCGACCCGCTCCTCGACCCGGGCCAGCACCGCCCGCGTCGTACGGCAGGGGGCGCAGAACGCCGACGAGAACTGCACCAGGGTCGCGCGCTCGCCCAGACCGACGCCGAGGGTGGACCAGTCGTAGCCGCTCACGGCGGCCGGGCGCAGCCGGCCCTCCCGCCGGCGCCAGAGCACGGCGAGGACAGCCGCCACCGCGAGCGCGGCGAGGAGTGCGATCAGGCCCGTCACGACCGGCGCAACCCGCCTCCGCCGCACCGCATGCCCGTCACGGCGCCGGAGTCTGCGCCGCGTCGGTGGGCACCGGCACCGCGAGACCCACCGCACTGCCGGTGAGGTCGATCCCGTCGGTGCCGGCGGTCGCCGCGGCGACCCGTACGCCGAACGGGAGGTTCGCCAGCCGGACGCTCACCGTGAGAGCGGTGGCCAGCGCTGCCGCCTGCGTCGCCGTGAGCCTCGCCCCGGTCGCGCGCAGACCGGCCGCGGACGGCGTGAGGGTCAGGACGCCCGCCTTCGCGGTGACCGTCACCGGGCCGGTGACCGGCACCGTGGCCTTACCGACCTTGGCCCGACCCGTGATGCGCAGCGCCGCCGTGGTGCCGACCTCGACGACCGTCAGATGCCGGGACCGCAGGAACGCGTCGAGGTCCGCGTACGCGACGACGACCTCGCCCGTCGCGGTGTCGACGCGGGCGTCCGCGATGGTGCCGTCGAGCATCGCGCCGAGCCCGACGTGCACCCCGTGGAAGCGGCCGGTCACGGTCTCGAGCCGCAGCCCGCTGCGGTGGATGCCGTGCGTCGTCACGTCGATCTCGGTGTAGCGGCTCCGGAACGCCTGGGTCAGGAACGGGAAGCCCGCGATCGTCACGCTCGGGTCGGCCGCGAGCAGGCCTGCCTGACGCGCCTTCACCGCCACCGCGTGCGACGCGGCCGACTCGGTGAGCCGGTCGGCGACGGTGAGCAGCACCAGCACGGCCAGCACGAACAGCACCAGCAGCCGCACGATCGTGCGCCGGATCACCCGAGCATCACCCGGCCGACGACGTACAGGCCCGGGGCCATGAGGGCGAACGGCAGCAGCGCGCCGAGCGGCCGCACCACCGCGCGGTCCGCGGCGGCGACCGCGACGACCAGCTCGGCGACGACCGTGGCGGCGGCGGCGACCACCGCGACGACCGGCCCGGACGGGTGGGTGAACAACCCGCCGAGGGCGGCGCCGCCTCCGGCG
>CAJCIY010000116.1 GCA_903970495.1 Candidatus Melainabacteria bacterium
CAGCGCCGCCGCGACCGACGTCTGCTGGTCCCGGTCGGCGCACAGCATCGCCACCGTCGGCCCGCTGCCGGACACGACGGCGCCCAGCACGCCCAGCTCCTCGCCCGCCGCGAGCGTCCGTCGCAGCGCCGGCATCAGCCGCAGCGCCGCGGGCTGCAGGTCGTTGGTCAACGCGGCGCCGAGCGCCTCGGCGTCGCCCGCCCGCAGCGCGGCCAGCACCCCGTCCGGCGCCGGACCGGTACGGCCGCCGAGGTCGTCGAACGCCGCGTACACCGCCGGGGTCGACAGCCCGCCGGCACCCAGCGCGAGCACCCAGAAGTACGTGCCGCGGGCGAGCGCGTCCGACAGCAGCTCGCCGCGCCCGGTGCCGTACTGGGTGCCGCCGTGCAGGCAGAACGGGACGTCCGAGCCGAGCGTCGCGGCGATCGACAGCAGTTCGCCCCGGTCGCAGCCGGTCTGCCACAGCGCGTCGCAGGCGACGAGGGCCGCCGCCGCGTCGGCGCTCCCGCCCGCCATGCCGCCGGCGACCGGGATGCCCTTGGTGATCTCGAGGCGTACGTCGGCCCGGACGCCGGCCCGCCGGGCGAGGGCGACCGCGGCCCGCGCGGCGAGGTTGTCGACGCCGGCCGGGACCTCATCCGCGCCCTCGCCACGGACGGTCACCCCGAGACCGGTCGCGGGGACCGCGGTGACCTCGTCGGTCAGCGACACCGACTGCAGCACGGTGGCCAGCTCGTGGTAGCCGTCGTCCCTGCGGCGACCGACCTGCAGCGCGAGGTTGACCTTCCCGGGTACGCGGACGGTGACCGGCTGCGGCACGCCGGCGAGGGTCCGCGTCACGACGAGGAACCTAGAGCCAGTTGGGCGAGCTCCGCCGCAGCCGGCGTCACGAGGAGGACCCGAGAGCCAGCCGGGCGAACTCCGCCGCGGTCAGCGTCTCGCCGCGCGCCCCCGGGTCGAGGCCGGCCGCCCGCAGCGCCGCCTCGGCCGCCGCGGGGGAACCGTAGACCGCGGCAAGCGCACCGCGCAGGGTCTTCCGACGCTGCGCGAACGCGGCGTCGACGAGCCGGAAAGCCCTGCGGCGCAACGGTTCCGGACCGAGCGGCTCGTGCCGGACCAGCGACACCAAGCACGAGTCGACGTGCGGGGCGGGCCAGAACACCTGCCGCGAGACGGACCCGGCCACGCGTACGTCACACCACCACGCCGCCTTCACCGACGGCACGCCGTAGACCTTGGTCCCGGGGCCGGCCGCGAGCCGCGCGCCGACCTCGGCCTGCACCATGACGAGGGCGGACCCCAACGACGGCAGGCGTTCCAGCAGCCCGAGCACGATCGGGACCGCGACGTTGTACGGCAGGTTCGCCACCAGCTTCGTCGGCGGCTCACCCGGCAGGTCGGTCACCGTCAGCGCGTCGGCGAGCACCACGTCGACGCTCGCGCCGAGCCGCTCGGCGACCGTGGCCGGCAGCGCCGCCGCGAGCACCGGGTCGAGCTCCACCGCCACGAGCGACGCACCGGCCTCGAGCAGGGCCAGCGAGAGGGAGCCGAGACCCGGCCCGACCTCGAGGACGCGGTCCCCCGGGCGTACGCCGGCGAGGGCGGTGATCCGGCGGACGACGCCGGGGTCGACGACGAAGTTCTGGCCGCGCGACTTGGTCGGGCTGACACCGAGGCGACCCGCGAGGGCACGGATGTCGCTCGCTCCGAGCAGCCCGGCGGTCACCCGCCGATCTTCGGCTATGGGTGCTCGGTCACAGGTACTGGCCGCAGACCGGCCAGGCCGACCGGCCGACGCGGTCGTAGAGCTCCTGTGCCCGGTAGGTCTGCTCCGAGGCGCTCGCGTCGCTCGGCAGCCCGCTGCCGCCCACGGAGTCCCACGTCGAGAGGTCGAACTGGTACAGCCCGTAGTAGAGGCCGTCCGCGGACCGCGAGGTGGCGTCGCCCCCCGACTCGCAGTCGGCGAGCGCGGCGAAGTCCAGACCGTCCGCGGTCGCCGTGTAGACCGGCCGCGCCTTGGTGCCGACGTCGACGACCTCGGGGGCCATCGCCGCGGTCTGCTTCCGTGAGACGAGCTTGCGGCCGACGAGCTTCCCGTCGGCGTAGGTGAGCTGGTAGGTCAGCCGGATCACGCCGTCCTGGCCGGCGTCGGCGACCTGCGTCTCGCCGGTGTAGAGGTTCGGGTCCTCGACGCGCCGGGTGCTCTGCGCGATCAGCTGGTCGTCGATCTCGGTGCCGCCCCTGACCCGCGTGAGCTTCACGACCATGCCCGTCGTCGGGTACGCGGTCTTCGCCACCGACAGCACGTCGGCCTTGCCGAGCGTGAGGCGCGCCTGGGTCAGCAGCGCGCCCACCGTCGGCGCCACGGTGCTGACGCGCTGGACCGTGCCGTCGTGGACGAGCGTGACCTGCTGCGGGAGGCGTACGGACAGCGCGATGCCTGCGAGCCCGATCGGCCGGGACCGCGAGGCGCTGACGTACTCTCCCTGCTGGGTCAGACCCAGCTGCGTCAGGGCCTGCGACACCGTGCTGCCCGTGACCCAGACCGTCTCGCTGGCCGTGCCCACCGTCAGCGTGACCGGCCGGCCGTGGCGGACGACGACGGTGTCGCCGTCGTGCAGCTTCGCGCCCACCGCGGGGGCCACCGTGTCGTGCTCGCCGACCTCGACGTGGGCGGCCTTGAGGGCACCGCCGACGGTCGTGGCGAAGGTCCGGATCGTCTGCTGTTGGCCGTCGACGACGACGTGGACGGTGCGGTCGCTGCGCACGAACGCCGCTGTGCCGCCCACCACGCCCGTCACCAGGGCCACCTGGAGCCCGAGGGCGAGGAGCCGCCGCCGCCGGGAGATACCGGGGCGAAGCGGACTCAGCGAGCGCAGGCGGGTACGGCAGGCAACGAACGACAAGAGGGCTCCGATGACGGCGGTTCCGGGCACGGGCGACGGCCGGCGTCTCGGACGTGCGCGGCAGCTGGACGCACACCCGGACGAGATCACGGCCACCGTGGGTCTTCCCCGACTCCGGCGGACTTGGGACCGACCGTACGTACCTGCGAGCACCCTGGCAAACCGGCGGCGGGGTTCTGTGAGGGATGTCCTACAGAGTCCCGAACATCCGCTCGGCGTTGGCGCGAACGCGTGCACAGAGCGTGTCGAGGTCGTCACCGCGAGTCTCTGCGAGCACCCGCATGGTGAGCGGGATCAGATGGGGACCGTTCGGGCGACCGCGGAACGGCGTCGGGGTGAGGAACGGTGCGTCGGTCTCGACCAGCAGCAGCTCGGCGGGCAGCGCGGCCGCGGCTTCCCGCAGGGCGCCTGCGTTCTTGAACGTGCTGTTGCCGGCGAAGCTGCACACGTACCCGGCCTCGGCGCAGCGCCGGGCGAGGGCGCCGTCGCCGGAGAACGCGTGGAAGACGACGCGGTCGGGCGCACCCTCCTCGGCGAGCACCCGCAGCACGTCCTCGTGGGCGTCGCGGTCGTGGATCATCAAGGCCGTGCCGGTCGCCTTGGCGATCGCGATGTGCGCGCGGAAGCTCACCTCCTGCAACGCGTGACCCTCTTCCCCCTCCGTACGGAAGTGGTCCAGGCCCGTCTCCCCCACGGCCCGCACCTCGGGGCGAGCGGCCAGCGCCTCGATCTCCCGCAGCACCTCGTCGGTGGCCGCGCCGAGACCGGCCTCGTTGGGATGGATGGCGACGGCCGCCCAGACGTCCGGGTGCGCGGCGGCGAGGTCGGCCTGCCAGCGACTGCTCGGGAGGTCGACCCCGACCGACAGGATCTTCTCGACCCCGACCGACTGTGCGAGCGCGACGTCCGCGGCCGGGTCGCCGCCCATGATGTCGAGGTGGCAGTGGCTGTCGGTGACCGCGACGGCGAGCGGCTCGGGCGGCGGGACCGGGCCGCCCTCGCGCTCCGGCGTGCGACTCATGCCGAGAACCCCTGCGCTGCAGCGGTTCTCACTCGCCGGCCATCCGCGCGAGCTCCTCGGTGACGACGGAGTCGTCGAGCTTGCGGAACAGCGGCGTCGGCGGTTCGAGCGGGGTGCCCGGCACCAGCGGCGTGCGACCCCAGTGCGCGGCGCCGGCGGCGTAGTCGCCCCGCAGCACGGGGTACGACGGCCCGCCGTCGAGGTCGTCGACCTCGTCGAGGCGGGGCATCGGAGACCACTCGCCCCGGCCGCCGAGGATGCGGTGCACCTCGTTGGAGCTGTGCGGCAGCACCGGGGTCAGCAGCGTCGCGCAGTCGCCGACCAGCTGGAGGGCAACGTGCAGGACCGTCGCGTACCGGGCCGGGTCGGACTCGCGGATCTTCCACGGCGCCTGGTCCGAGAGGTACTTGTTCGCCTCGCCGACGACGCGCATCGCCTCGGTCGTCGCGAGCTTCACCCGCGACCGTTCCAGGTGCGAACCCACTGCGGCGTAGGCGTTTTCGCCGGTCTGCAGCAGCGCGCGGTCGGCCGCGGTGAGGTCGTCACCGGCGGGGATCGACCCGAGGTTCTTCGCGGTCATCGACACCGTGCGGTTCACGAGGTTGCCCCAGCCCGCGACGAGCTCGGTGTTCGTACGCGTCACGAACTGTTCCCACGTGAAGTCGGTGTCGGAAGACTCCGGCCCGTTCACGGCCAGGTAGTAGCGCAGCGCGTCGGGCTGGTAGCGGGCCAGGAAGTCGCCGACGTAGACGACGACACCCCTGCTGCTGCTGAACTTCCTGCCCTCCTGCGTGAGGTACTCGCTGCTCACGACCTCGGTCGGCAGCTGCAGCCGGCCGAGCCCG
>CAJCIY010000117.1 GCA_903970495.1 Candidatus Melainabacteria bacterium
TGTCGTCGGCGGGGTGCTGGTGGTCGTCGTCCTCGGCGTCGTGGTGCTCGAGGCACGGCGCCGCGCGCGCCGCTGACCGCGGCCGGCGACCTGGTCGCGAGGCCACTGGGGGAGCCCGTACGCTAGATTCCTCGCGCCGAAGGCCCTCGCGCCCAGCAGGAGCCCGACGGTGTGCGACGCCCCCTTAGCTCAGTCGGCAGAGCGTCTCCATGGTAAGGAGAAGGTCTACGGTTCGATTCCGTAAGGGGGCTCAGCGTGCCGGCCCATCCCCCCGGGCCGGCACGCCCGCGGCGGTGTAGCTCAGTTGGTAGAGCAAGCGGCTCATAATCGCTGTGTCGCCGGTTCAAGTCCGGCCACCGCTACACTGATCCTCGTCTGCGCGCGCCCCGATGCGCCGCGACCCCTCGTACACCCGAGAAAGTGAGTTCCTGCCGTGGCAGCCACCGACGTCCGCCCGAAGATCACGATGGCGTGCCAGGAGTGCAAGAACCGGAACTACATCACGCGCAAGAACCGTCGCAACGACCCCGACCGGATCGCGCTGCAGAAGTTCTGCCCGTTCTGCCGCAAGCACACCGAGCACCGCGAGACCCGCTAGCCCCCGGCGGGACCGATCGGTGCCGATCGACCCGGCCGTCGTCGGCCGCCGCTACCCCGCGCCGACGTCGTACGTCGTCTCGCGTGAGAAGGTCCGCGACTTCGCGCTCGCCATCGGTGACCCGCAGCCGCTCTTCCTGGACCCGGCGGTGGCCCGCGAGGCCGGCTACGACGACGTCGTGGCGCCGCCGACGTTCCTGACCGTGCTCGGTTTCCGCTTCGCCGCCGACGGTCCGCTGGCCGACCCCGCGGCCGGCGTCGACTACTCCCGCGTCGTGCACGGCGACCAGCGGTTCGTGCTGCACCGCCCCGTCGTCGCCGGCGACGTCCTCGACAGCGTCCAGGTCGTCGACGACGTCCGGGCGATCGGCGCCCACGAGAAGATCACGGTCCGCACCGAGGTCACCGACGCGGCGGGCACGCCCGTGGCGACGCTCACCTCGTCGGCCGTCGTCCGGGGCGTGGCCTGATGGCCGCCGTCGGCGACGCGCTCGAGCCGGTCACCGTCCGCATCACCCGCGCCGACCTCGTCGCGTACGCAGGTGCCTCGGGCGACCACAACGTCATCCACTGGAACGAACGGGTCGCGACGGCGGTGGGACTCCCGGGCGTCATCGCGCACGGCATGTACACGATGGCCGTCGTCGGCCGCGTGGTGACCGCGTGGGCGGGTGACCCCGCGGCGGTCCTCGAGTACGCGGTCCGCTTCGCGCGGCCGGTCCCGGTGCCCGACGACGACGTCGGTGCCGAGCTCGTCGTCGGGGGTCGCGTCGAGGCCGTCGACCCCGAGGCGGGGACGGCGACGCTGGTCCTGACCGCGACCGTGGACGGCGCCGGCGTGCTGACCGGCGCCCGCGCGACCGTCCGTACCTGAACGCTCCGGCCGAGCGCTAGGCCGAGCCGGCGAGGAGGGACGCCAGGCGGCCGACGCCCTCGGTGAGGTCGTCGTCGCCCAGCGCGTACGACATCCGGACGTAGCCCGGGGTGCCGAACGCCTCGCCCGGCACGACCGCGACGCCGACCTCGTCGAGCACGATCTCGGCCAGCTCCGCGCTCGTGGTGGGCGTCCGCCCGCGCAGGCTCCGCCTGAGGACGCCCTGCACCGACGGGAAGCAGTAGAACGCGCCCTGCGGCTCCGGGCAGACGATGCCCGGGATCGCCGAGAGCGCGCCGTGCAGCAGCTTCCGGCGACGGTCGAACGCCTCGCGCATCCGGCCGACGGCGACCAGGTCGCCGCTCACCGCGGCGAGCGCGGCCGCCTGCGAGACGTTCGCGACGTTCGAGGTGCTGTGCGACTGCAGGTTGGTGGCGGCCTTCACGACGTCGGGGGGGCCGATCAGCCAACCGACCCGCCAGCCGGTCATCGCGTACGTCTTCGCGACACCGTTGAGGACCACGCAGCGGTCCCGGAGCTCGGGTACGACGACCGGCATCGAGCTGAACACGGCGTCGCCGTAGACGAGGTGCTCGTAGATCTCGTCGGTGAGCACCCACAGGTCGTGCTCGACCGCCCAGCGGCCGATCGCCTCGACCTCGGCGGGGGTGTGCACGGCGCCGGTCGGGTTCGAGGGCGAGCAGAACAGCAGGATCTTGGTCCGGGGCGTACGCGCCGCCTCGAGCTGCTCGACGGTGACGCGGAAGCCCTGCTCGGCGGTGGTGTCGACGCTGACCGGTACCCCGCCGGCGAGCTTGACGGCCTCCGGGTACGTCGTCCACCACGGCGCCGGGAGCAGCACCTCGTCGCCCGGGTCGAGGAGCGCGGCGAAGGCCTCGTACACGGCCTGCTTGCCGCCGTTGGTCACCAGCACGTCCTGGGCGCCGACGACGAGACCGGAGTCGCGCTGGGTCTTGGTGGCGATCGCGGCCCGCAGCTCGGGCAGCCCGGCGGCCGGCGTGTAGCGGTGCATCTTCGGGTCGCGGCAGGCGGCCTCGGCGGCGGCGACGATGTGGTCGGGCGTCGCGAAGTCCGGCTCGCCGGCGCCGAACCCGATGACGTCGCGGCCGGCCGCCTTCAGCGCCTTCGCCTTGGCATCGACCGCCAGCGTCGCCGACTCCGCGATCGCCCCGAGCCGACGGGAGACCCGGGCCGGTGCGGAGGTCGATGCGGCGGGGCTCGATGCGGCGGGGCTCGATGCGGCGGGGCTCGATGCGGCGGG
>CAJCIY010000118.1 GCA_903970495.1 Candidatus Melainabacteria bacterium
GCGGGGATCGCCGCGACCAGGGCGGCGCACTCGGTGGCGAGCCTTCCCGACGGGGACGGCACGCTGACGGCGACGCCGCCCGCCCCGCAGCCGGTGACGGCCAGCGCGGCGAGCGCGACCGTCAGAAGTGGACGACGGGACAGGTCAGGGTCCGGGTGATGCCGTCGACGCCCTGCACGCTGGCGACGACGAGCTTGCCGAGCTCGTCCACGCTGCTGGCCTCGGCCCGGACGATCACGTCGTAGGGGCCGGTGACGTCCTCCGCGGTCGCGACGCCCGGCAGCCCGGCGATGGTGGAGGCGACCTCGGCCGCCTTGCCGACCTCGGTCTGGATCAGGATGTACGCGTTGACCACGGGGTGACTCCTTCGTCGCTGGGTGGCGCGGCGACGCTACCCGATCGCCGTGGGACGCTCCGACGCGTGGCACGCGAGGTGACCGTGGCGGACCTCGGCGAGTTCGGCCTGATCGCCCGCGTGGCCGCGCGGCTCGGCGCTCCCGCAGCCCCCGCGGGTCCGGGCGACGACGCCGCCGTCGTCCCTGCGCCGGACGGCCGGGTCGTCGCGAGCACCGACCTGCTGGCCGAGGGCGTGCACTTCCGGCGCGACTGGTCCACCGCGTACGAGGTCGGGGTCAAGGCCGCCGCCGCCAACCTCGCCGACGTCGCCGCGATGGGCGCGGTGCCGACCGCGCTGCTGCTCGGCGTCGCGCTGCCGGGCGACACCCCGCTCGCGTGGGTCGACGGCCTGACCGACGGCCTGCGCGAGGAGGCGGCGCGTGCCGGCGCCGTGGTCGTCGGCGGCGACACCGTGGCCAGCACCGACCGCATCACCCTCGCCGTGACCGCGCTCGGCGACCTGCGGGGGCGGGCGCCGGTGACCCGCGCCGGCACGCGGCCCGGGACGCTCGTGGTCGCCGGGCCGCTCGGTCACGCCGCGGCCGGGCTGGCCCTGCTCGTGGCGGGCGTCGGGGAGCTTCCCGACCTGCTCGCCGCGCACCGGGCGCCGCGGCCGCCGTACGCGCTGGGTCCGGTGCTGGCCGACGCGGGCGCGACCGGCATGTGCGACGTGAGCGACGGCCTGCTGGCCGACCTCGGTCACCTGCTCGGCGACCGGCTGGGCGCCGACCTGGCGCTGCCCGCGGACGTGCTGCTGGCCGCGGCAGGGGAGCGGCTGGGCTTCGACCCGGTCGGCTGGCAGACCGCGGGCGGCGAGGACCACAGCCTGCTGGCGGTGCTCCCGCCGGGGGTCGTCGTGCCGGGGACGACGGTGCTGGGCCGGGTGACGGACGTGCCCGGGATCCGCGGTGTGTCGATCACCGGCCGCACCGGCCACGACCACTTCCGCTGAGCGGTGGTCGGCTCAGGCGCCATGACGGGCGGAGCCGACGACGCCGTCGCCTGCTCGTGCTCGCTACGCCAGCCGCGGCGACGACCCGCCGAGAGGGACGAGAACGGAGCGATGAGCCGCCGAACGTGCCGCCTCCGTCACTCTTGACGGCACCTCAGCTGCGCGGACGACGCGAGCGGCTTGCGGCCCGCTCTGCCTGTGGCGCGTGGCTATCGCCCCGCGCGCACGACCTTGTTGGCCTTGAGGCAGGACGTGCAGACGTTCAGGCGCTTCGGCGTACGGCCGACGACGGCGCGCACCGTCTGGATGTTCGGGTTCCAGCGGCGGCGCGTCCGGCGGTGGGAGTGCGACACGCTCATGCCGAAGCCCGGCCCCTTGCCACAGACGTCGCACACGGCAGCCACGGATGAACTCCAGATCGAGAGGAACGAGGGGCACACACCGCGTACGGCGGCCCGCAGATCGGGGTCAACACTACCGCACCACCGTGCGGCGGCCGTCCGCCCTGCCCGTCGCACACCCGGCGCGCGCAGCCGGACCGCGGGCCCTCGCGCCGACTAGGGTCGGGCGCCGTGGGCGAGCCGGCGGCAGGGACGCTGGTACGGCTCGACGCCGCTGCGCTCCGCCGCTGGGTCGCCGCCGGCCTGGACGCGCTGTCGGCAGGCTGCGCGGAGATCGACGGCCTCAACGTCTACCCGCTCCCCGACGGGGACACCGGCTCCAACCTCCTGCGCACGTGGCAGGGCGTCGCCGACAGCCTCGGCCGCGAGCCCGACGCGGGCGACGACCGGGTGCTCGAGCTGCTGCGGCAGGGCGCCGTCGCCGGCGCCCGCGGCAACTCCGGTGTCATCCTCGGCGCCTGGCTCACCGGGCTCGCCGCGGCACTGGACGGCACCGACCGCGCGGGGCCGGCGCTCGCCCGCGCGCTCCGGGCCGCGGCCGACGGCGCACCCGCGGCCGTCGCCGAGCCCGTCGCCGGGACGATCCTGTCGGTCGCCGCCGCTGCCGCCGTCCCCGCCGGACCGATCGCGCACGTCGTCACCGCCGCCGCGGCCGCCGCCCGCGCGGCGCTCGCGGCAACCCCGGAGCAGCTGCCCGCGCTCGCGGCCGCGGGAGTCGTCGACGCCGGCGGCCGCGGCCTGGTCGTGCTGCTCGAGGCGCTCGAGGCCGTCGTGCTCGGCCGGCCGCAGCTGCACGTGCCGCCGCCGGGTGGCGCCGCCGGCGCCGTCCGGGCGCTCGTCGCCGACCGCGAGTCCGGCAGCGACGCCTTCGCCTACGAGGTGCAGTACCTCCTCGACGCGGCCGAGCCCGCGGTCGACCGCCTCCGCGCTGCGCTGACGGAGCTCGGCGACTCGCTCGTGGTCGTCGGCGACGCCGGCATCTGGAACGTCCACGTCCACGTCAACGACGTCGGAGCGGCGCTGGAGCTCGGCGTCGAGGCGGGCCGTCCGTACCGGGTCACCGTCACGCGGTTCGCCGACGAGCGCCCCGCGCCGGCCCCCGTACGCACCGGGGGACGGCTCGTGGTCGTCGTCTGCGAGGGGGCCGGGCTCGCCGCGCTGTTCGAGGCCGAGGGCGCCGTCGTCGTCCCCGGCCCGCAGCCGTCGGTCGGCGAGCTGGTCGCCGCGGTCACGGCCAGCGGCGCGGCGGAGGTCGTGCTGCTGCCGTGCGACGGCGAGCTGCTGGCCACCGCGCAGCAGGCCGCCGCGGCCGTGCGCCGGGACGAGCCGGGCCTCGCGGTCACCGTGGTCCCGACGGCGAGCCCGGTCCAGGGCCTGGCCGCGCTCGCCGTCGCCCAGCCGGAGCGGCCGTTCGGCGACGACGTCGTCGCGATGGCCGACGCCTCCGGGCGCGCCCGCGTCGGCGCCGTGGCCGTCGCTACCCGCGAGGCGCTGACCAGCGCCGGTCGCTGCGTACCCGGCGATGTGCTCGGCATCGTCGACCGCGACGTGGTGCTGCTCGCGCAGGACGTCGGCGAGGTGGCCTGCGCGCTGCTCGACCGGATGCTCGCCGCCGGCGGCGAGCTGGTCACCCTCGTGGCCGGGCGCGGGCTCGACGACGACGTCGTCCCGGCGGTCGAGGCGCACCTCGAGGCCGGTCACCCCTTCGTCGACCTCACCGTCTACGACGGTGGCCAGCCGACGGCCGTCCTGCTGGGCGTCGAGTGAGCGGGCTCGACACCCGGCTGCGATCCGTGGTGGGCCAGGCGACCGCCGACGCGCTGGCGAAGGCGTTCGGCATGGCGACGCTCGCCGACCTGGTGTCGCACTACCCCCGGCGGTACGAGCAGCGGGGTGAGCTGACCGACCTCTCGACGCTGACGATCGGCGAGGACGTCACCGTGCTGGCCGAGGTGGCGAGCGCGGCCAACCACTCCTACGGCAGCGGTCGGAGCGCGGGCAACCGGCTCGTCGTCGAGGTGCGGGACGCCCGGACGGGCAGCGGCAAGCTGCAGCTGGTCTGGTTCGCCAAGCACCCGCTCACCTGGCGCAAGCGGGAGCTCGAGCCGGGCACGCGTGCGCTGTTCGCAGGCACCGTCGAGCGGTTCAACAACAAGCTCCAGCTCAAGACCCCGTCGTACCAGCTGCTCGACCGGAAGGGCGAGGGCGACGACGCGGTGGACCCCGAGACGTTCGCCGGCGCCCTGATCCCGGTCTACGCCGCCACCGCGAAGCTGCCGTCGTGGCGGCTGGCGCAGGCCGTCCGCATCGGCCTCGACGTGCTCGACGTCGACGAGGACCCGCTGCCCGCCGCTCTCCGGGCGAGGGAGCGGCTGCCGGAGCTGCTCGACGCGCTCCGCCGCATCCACCGGCCCGAGTCCTTCGCGGACGTGGAGCGCGCGAAGCACCGGCTGAAGTGGGACGAGGCGCTGGCACTGCAGGTGGCGCTCGCGCGTCGCCGGGCCGACGCGGTGCGGGCACCGGCCATCGCGCGGCCGCCGCGCGCCGACGGCTTGGCCGCGGCTTTCGACGCATCGCTGCCGTACGCGCTCACCGCGGGCCAGCGCGTGGTCGGCGACGAGCTCGCCCGCGACCTTGCGCAGGACCACCCGATGCACCGGCTGCTGTCGGGCGAGGTCGGCTCGGGCAAGACCGTCGTCGCGCTGCGGGCGATGCTCACCGTCGTCGACGACGGCGGTCAGGCGGCGCTGCTCGCGCCGACGGAGGTGCTCGCCCAGCAGCACCTGCGCAGCCTCCGCGCGCTGCTCGGACCGCTCGGCCAGGCAGGGGAGCTCGGCGCCGCCGACGCCTCGACCTCGGTCGCCCTGCTGACCGGCTCGCTCGGCGCGGCCGCGCGCCGCGACGCGCTCGGCCGCGCGGCGAGCGGCGAGGCGGGCATCGTCGTCGGGACGCACGCGCTGCTGTCGGAGGGCGTCGGGTTCGCCGACCTCGGGCTGGTCGTGGTCGACGAGCAGCACCGCTTCGGGGTCGAGCAGCGCGACGCGCTCCGCGCCCGCGGCCGCGAGGGCACGACTCCGCACCTGCTCGTCATGACGGCGACGCCCATCCCGCGGACCGTGGCGATGACCGTGTTCGGCGACCTCGAGACCTCCTCGCTCACCGAGCTGCCGGGCGGGCGGCGGCCGATCACGAGCCACCTCGTGCAGCCGCGGTGGGTCGGCCGGATGTGGGAGGTCGTCCGCGAGCAGGTCCGGCAGGGCCGGCAGGCGTACGTCGTCTGCCCGAGGATCGAGGTCTCCGAGACCGACGACCCCGACCGCGAGCCGGCGGCGGCCGCCACCGAGGTCCTGCCGCTGCTGGCGGACGGCGAGCTTGCCGGCCTGCGGCTCGGACTGCTGCACGGCCGGCTGCCCGCCGAGGAGAAGGACCGCGTGATGCGCGCCTTCGCGGCCGGCGCGATCGACGTGCTGGTCGCGACGACCGTCGTCGAGGTCGGCGTCGACGTCGCGAACGCGACCGTGATGTGCGTCCTGGACGCCGACCGCTTCGGCGTCAGCCAGCTGCACCAGCTCCGGGGCCGCATCGGCCGGGGCGAGCACGCGTCGACCTGCTTCCTGCACACCGCGCTGCCCGAGGGCGTCCCGGCCGTCGAACGGCTCCGGGCCGTCGCCGCCACCTCCGACGGGGTGGAGCTCGCGCGCCTGGACCTGCAGACCCGCGGCGAGGGCGACGTCCTGGGTGCGGCCCAGTCGGGCGCCCGGTCGCAGCTGCGGCTGCTGCGGCTGCTCGCCGACGAGGACCTCATCGCCGCGGCCCGGCTCGAGGCGCAGCGGATCGTCGAGGCCGACCCCGAGCTCGCCGGGCACCGCGCGCTGCGGGTCAGCGTCGACGCCCTGGTGGCGGATCCGTCCTACCTGGAGAAGGGCTGATGCCGCGGATCGTCGGCGGCCTCGCGGGCGGTCGCACCATCGCCGCGCCCCGCGGCGACGCGACCCGGCCGACCAGCGACCGCGTCCGCGAAGCCCTGTTCTCTGCGGTCTCGGCACACCTGGGAGACCTCGACGGGCTGCGGGTCCTCGACGGGTACGCCGGCTCGGGCGCCCTCGGCCTGGAGGCGCTCTCGCGCGGGGCCGCCCACGTCCTGCTGGTCGAGCGCTCGGCCGCCGCTGTCCGGGTGCTCCGAGGCAACGTCGCCGCGGTCGGTCTCGCCGGCGCCGAGGTGCACGCCGGCCCGCTGCTCCCGCTGCTCGGACGCGCGCCGGCCCAGCCGTACGACCTGGTGCTGCTCGACCCGCCGTACGCGCAGCAGGTCGAGGCCGACCTCCACGCCCTCGTCGACCACGGCTGGCTGGCCCCAGGAGCCGAGCTGGTCGTCGAACGCGCCACCCGCAGCGCCGAGCCGTCGTGGCCCGCCGGACTCGCCGCCCGGGCGCGTCGCTACGGCGAGACCACCCTTTGGTACGTTCGCGCCCCGTGAGACGCGCCGCCTGTCCGGGCTCCTTCGACCCGGTGACCAACGGGCACCTCGACATCGTCCGGCGCTGCGCCGCGATCTTCGACGAGGTGGTCGTCGCGGTCGGCGTCAACCGATCGAAGGCGCGCATGTTCGACACCGACGAGCGGGTCGAGATGATCACGATCGTGACCGCCGACCTCCCGAACGTCCGGGTCGAGCGGTTCGAGGGCCTCATCGTCGAGTTCTGCAAGGCCCGGCAGATCCCGGTCATCGTCAAGGGGCTGCGGGCCGTCAGCGACTTCGACTACGAGCTGCAGATGGCGCAGATGAACCACTCGCTCGCCGGCGTCGAGACGCTGTTCATGCACACCAGCCCGCAGTACTCGTTCCTGTCGTCCTCGCTGGTCAAGGAGGTCGCCGGCGCC
>CAJCIY010000119.1 GCA_903970495.1 Candidatus Melainabacteria bacterium
TCGCCCACCTCGGCCGCGAGCCGCTGCTGTGCCGCAACGTGACGGACGTCGACGACGTGCTGACCGCGGCCGCGGTGCGCGCCGGAGAGCACTACGACGTGTACGCCTCGGTCGCGCAGTTCCGGTTCGACCGCGACCTCGCCGCGCTGCAGGTCCGCCCGCCCCGGTTCGAGCCGCGGGCGCACGCGCACGTCGGCCAGGTCATCGCGCTGGCCGAGGGGCTGCTCGAGGTCGGGGCCGCGTACGAGGGTGGTGGCGGTGTCTTCTTCCGCGGTGCCGAGGTCCCGGCCGCCGCCGGTGTCGACCCCGAGCGGGCCGCGGCGCTGATGCGGGAGTTCGGCGAGGACGCGGCCGACGGCCGGGAGCACGCCTTCGACGTCCCGGTGTGGCGGGTGGCCGGCGCCGACGGTCCGCGCTTCGACTCGCCGTGGGGCGCCGGCCGGCCCGGGTGGCACGCCGAGTGCGCGGCGATGTCCATCTCGCTCCTCGGGCCGTCGGTGGACGTGCACTGCGGCGGCGCGGATCTCGCGTTCCCGCACCACGCGTACCAGGCGGCGATGGTGGAGGCGGTCACCGGTGTCCGGCCGTACGCCCGGAGCTCCTTCCGCGTCGGCACGGTCGGCGTCGGCGGCGCCAAGATGGCGAAGTCGACCGGCAACCTGGTGCTGGTCTCGGACGTGCTGGCCAAGCACCCGGCCGCGGCGCTGCGGCTGCTGCTGCTCGACCGCCCGTGGGCGGCGTCCTGGGACTTCGAGGAGGCCGGTCTCGAGGCGGCGGAGCAGCGGCTCGACGCCCTCTACGCCGCGGCCGGCACCACCGGCAGCGACGCGACCGACGAGGTGCTGACCCGGCTGCGCAGCGACCTCGACGTCCCCGGTGCGCTCGAGGTCGCGCTGACCGAAGGCGGTACGGCAGCGCGGCTCGTCATCGCCCTGCTCGGCCTGGGTGAGTAGGTCCCGGGCCGCCGTCCTCCTGCTGGCGGTCTCGGTTGCCGCCACCGTCCTGGCCGGCTGCGCCAGCGCCCCGAAGACCGCGCCCGCTGCACCCACGCCCACCGCGAGCCCGGTCGGGAACGCCCGTGGCGCAGGCGATCTCAACTCCTCGACGCGCGAGTCGGCGCTGCAGCAGAAGGGCGACCCGTTCCCGGCACGGGCGTGGGCGATCACCTACGACTCCACCGACGCCGCCGGCGGGCCGACGACCGTGACCGGCACGCTGCTGGTCCCGACGGCCGCCTTCGCCGGCATCCGCCCGCTGGTCTCGGTGGCCGTCGGGACGCAGGGCCTCGCCGACCGCTGTGCGGCATCGGCGCAGCTGCGCGCCGGCACCGAGTACGAGGGCTTCGGGATCGCGCTGCTGCTGGAGCACGGCTGGGCCGTCGTGGTCACCGACTACCCGGGGCTCGGGACGCCGGGCCAGCACCCGTACGCGGTCGGCCGCGCGCTCGGGCCGTCGGTCCTCGACGCCGTCCGCGCCGCCCGGCGCGTCGCCGGAACCGGGCTGAGCAGCCACGGCCCGGTCGCGCTGATGGGCTACTCGGAGGGCTCGGCCGCCGCGGGCTGGGCGGCGGAGCTGCAACCGCGCTACGCCCCGGACGTCCCGCTCGTCGGCGCCGCGCTCGGCGGCCTGGTGGCCGACCTCGGCGCGATCGCCAGCTCGCTCGACGGGCGGGCCAACGCCTACCTCGTCGGCTACGCGGCGGTCGGCCTCGAGACCGCGTACCCGCAGCTCGACCTCGACCGGCTGCTGACGCCGCACGGCCGGCAGGTGCTCGCGGCACTGGAGCAGACCTGCGCGGACGCGACCGCCGACGCCGCGTACCCCGACGGCACGCAGCTGTCGTCGCTGTCGACCGGTGACCTGTTCGCCCTGCCGGCCGTCAGGGCGGTGCTGGCCGCCAACCGGCTCGGCACCATCGCACCGGCCGCGCCGCTGCTCGTGGTGCACAGCCGCGTCGACGACATCGTCCCGTTCGCGCAGGCGCAGACCGCCGTCGCGGCCTGGTGCGCGCGGGGGACGCGGCTCGACTTCGACCCGCTCCCGGTCGGGACGCACGTCGAGGCCGACGTCGCGTTCATCCCGGAGGCGATCTCGTGGCTGGCCGGCCGGTTCGCCGGCACGGCCGCGCCCGACACCTGCTGACCTCGGCGCCCGCGGTGGCAGGCTGCGGCGCATGGACGAGTTCAGCGGTGGCTCCCGGCGGATCCCGATCACGACGCCGGTCGGCCCGCAGTGGGTCTGGACCCGGCGGGTCGGGACCGGTGACATCCCGCTGCTGGTCCTGCACGGCGGACCGGGCGTGGGCCACGAGTACCTGGAGTGCTTCGACTCCTTCCTGCCGCAGGCCGGGGTCGAGGTCATCCACTACGACCAGCTCGGCTGCTCCTACAGCGCGCAGCCCGACGACCCGTCGCTCTGGGACCTCGACCGCTTCGTCGACGAGGTCGAGCAGGTGCGGGTCGCGCTCGGCCTCGAGGACTTCTTCCTGCTCGGCCAGTCGTGGGGCGGGCTGCTCGGCATGGAGTACGCACTGGCGCACCAGGAGCACCTCCAGGGCCTGGTCATCTCCAACATGATGTCGAGCGGGCCGGCGTACAACCGGTATGCGCTCGAGGTCCTCGCACCGGAGCTCGACCCGGACGACCTCGCCGAGATCCGGCAGCTCGAGGCCGACGGCCGGCACCTCGAGCCGCGGTACGAGGAGCTGCTGCTGCCGCACTACGAGCGGCACGTGCTGCGGATGCCGCAGGCGGAGTGGCCCGACCCGGTGCTCCGCGCGTTCGCGCACCTCAACCCCGACGTGTACGTGCCGATGCAGGGGCCGAGCGAGCTCGGCGCCTCCGGGATGCTCGCCGAGTGGGACCGCAGCGGCGACCTCGGGCAGATCACCGTGCCCACGCTCGTGATCGGCGCGGAGCACGACACCATGGACCCGGTGCACCTGCGATGGATGGCCGAGCAGCTGCCGCAGGGCTCCTATCTCCACTGCCCGGACGGCAGCCACCTGTGCATGTACGACGACCAGCAGGTCTACATGGCCGGCCTGATCGCCTTCTTGACGCGCTAGCCTGACGCGGCCATGCGTTCGCGGAGGCCTGCCGCCATGCCGACGATCGTCACGAGGTCGACGAAACCGCCGACGGTCTCCGCCAGCCAGAGGTGTCGCACCGGCGACAGGCGTAGCCGGAGGTGGACCCGCGTCCCGCTGGCCTCCGGCGTGAGGTGGATCGCCCAGGACATCCGTACCCGGCCGCGTTCGGAGGTGTAGACCAGGCTCTCCGGCGGGTCGATCGCGGCGACCGTGAAGGAGCCGTCCGGTCCGTAGTCGGGGATCACGTCGCCGACCACCAGCGACTGCCAGCGCGGGTCGACCGTGGTCGCCGCCCGACGGGGGAGCAGGCGTTCGACGACCCGGGGGAGGTACCAGCCGGCGCGGCCCTTGCCGAGCTGCAGCAGCCACGGCCAGACCTGCTCGGGCGGGGCGGCCAGCGAGAACGCGCGGTCCATCGTCACGTCGGCGCGCGGCACGAGCTCGTCGCCGGCCGCGGCCGTCTGCCGTTCGGCGACGGTGGGCTCGACGGAGGCGAACAGCGGCACGCCCGGACGCTAGCCCGCGTCCTCGTGACGGCGCCCACGGCCCGTCGGCTCGGCGACCAGCACCGCGTCGTCGAAGCCGGCGGCCAGCGCCGAGAGGGCGGCGTCGAGGTAGACCGCGAGGTCGGCGTCGGCACGTGCGGCCCAGCGCTCGTACGCGGCCCGGCAGGTCGCGAGCGCCGCGCGGCCGACCGCCAGCGGGTAGAGCGAGTCCGCCGGCTGCCCGGACCGCTCGGCCACGAAGTCGCGGACCGCCTGCTCCCACGCCTCGTAGTGCGACGCCGCGCTGGCGGCCAGCTCCGGGCGGCTCGCGATGAGCGTCATCCGCAGCCGCAGCTCGGGGACGTCGGTCGGCCGGTAGTGGTTCACGGCGAGCACCGCCCGGCGCACGGCTGCCATCACGGGCAGGTCGGCCGGCAGCGCGTCGAGGGCGGCGCGGACGCTCGCGACCTCCTGGTCGAACGCACCCCACAGCACGTCGGCCTTGGACTCGTAGTAGCGGAAGAACGTCCGGCCGCTGACGCCCGCGGCGGCCGCGATCTGCGCGACGGTGGTGTCCTCGTACCCCTGCTCGGCGAACAGCCGCATCGCCGCGAGCTCCAGCTCGCGGGCGCTGGTGCCGGGGGGCCGGCCGCTGCGACGTACCTCGGACATGGGGTTGATCCTGGCCCGGACCGACACTAGCGTGCAGGCATTCGTCACGGAGTGACGAAACCGGCACCCGGGAGCAGACATGACGCCGACCGACACCCTCGAGACCACCGACCTCACCGACGCCGTCGTCGTCGCCGAGCCCGTCGAGACCGCCGCCGACGGCGTGCTGGAGGACCTGCTGGTCGAGGAGGTCTCGATCGACGGCATGTGCGGTGTCTACTAGTCCGACCGCGACGAGCTTCGACCTCGACGGCGCCTGGGCGCTCCACCCCCAGGTCGCCGTCCGGCCTGAGCGCTTCGGCGCGCTGCTCTACCACTTCGGCACCCGCCGGCTGTCGTTCCTCAAGAGCCCGCAGCTGCTGGCCGTCGTCCGCTCGCTCGGCGACCACCCCACCGCCCGAGCGGCCTGCGCCGACGCCGGCATCGACGAGGCCGCGCTGCCGTCGTACCGGTCCGCGCTCGGCACCCTCGCCGCATCCGCGATGATCACCGATCGGAGCCCGGAGTGACCGCAGTCCTGCCGCTCGTCGACCAGTTCGCGCTCGGCCTCGACGCGCCGATCTGCCTGACGTGGGAGCTGACCTACGCGTGCAACCTCTCGTGCCTGCACTGCCTCTCGAGCTCCGGCCGGCGTGACCCGCGCGAGCTGTCGACGGCGCAGTGCAAGGAGGTCATCGACACCCTCGAGCGGATGCAGGTCTTCTACGTCAACATCGGCGGCGGCGAGCCGACCGTGCGGCCCGACTTCTGGGAGCTCGTCGACTACGCGACCGAGCACCACGTCGGCGTGAAGTTCTCGACCAACGGCATCAAGATCGACGCGGCGGTCGCGCAGCGGCTCGCGGCGAGCGACTACGTCGACGTGCAGATCTCGCTCGACGGCGCGACCGCCGACGTCAACGACGCGGTCCGCGGGCCGGGCTCGTACGACACCGCGATGCGCGCGATGCAGCACCTCGCCGACGCCGGCTTCCGCGGCTTCAAGATCTCTGTCGTCATGACCCGGCAGAACGTCGGCCAGCTCGACGCGTTCCAGGCGATCGCCGACCGGTACGACGCGCAGCTGCGGATCACCCGGCTCCGCCCGTCCGGCCGCGGCGCCGACGTCTGGGACGAGATGCACGTGACCGACGCCCAGCAGCGGGAGCTGTACGACTGGCTCGTCGCCCGCGGCGAGGGCGTCCTCACCGGCGACTCGTTCTTCCACCTCGCCGGCTTCGGTGACGCGCTGCCGGGCCTCAACCTCTGCGGCGCGGGCCGGGTCGTCTGCCTGATCGACCCGGTCGGCGACGTGTACGCGTGCCCGTTCGCGATCCACGACAGCTTCCTCGCCGGCAACGTCACCGCCCCCGGCGGCTTCCAGGAGGTCTGGCAGCACTCGGAGCTGTTCGAGACCCTGCGCGGCCCGCAGAGCGGCGGTGCCTGCGCCTCCTGCAGCGCGTACGACTCCTGCCGCGGCGGCTGCATGGCGGCGAAGTTCTTCA
>CAJCIY010000120.1 GCA_903970495.1 Candidatus Melainabacteria bacterium
GTGCTCGCGGGTGTGCGGCAGCCGGGTGGCCAGCGCCCGGGCGGTCTCGAGCCGCGTCCGCGCCTGGTGCTCGGTGAGGCGAAGCCCGATCGCGACCTCATCCCGCGCTGCGTCGGGGTAGCCGTCGCCGACGACGGAGAGGTAGAGCCGGTCGAGGCGCTCGATCTCGAGCAGCTGCTCGGCGTGCAGGCCGTTGATCTGTGCCTGAAGCGCGCGGATGCGATCGGCCGATCGCACGGCCTGCTCGGTATTCGAACACATGTCGAGTTCTAGCAGGTGCCGACAGCGAATCCTCCGTGCGCACAGGCACTTTCTGCACACGATGCAGGGGCTTCGACCAGGGGCGGCGGGAACTCGCTGCAGCCCGGTGGCCCGCCGGCAGATAGGTTCGGGGTGTGCCCGCAGTCGCCACGCCCGTGATCGAACGGACCACCCTCGGCAACGGCCTGCGGGTCGTCGTCCACGAGGACCACGCGGCTCCCGTCGTCGGCATCGCCGTCTACTACGACGTCGGCTTCCGGTCCGAGCCCGAGGGGCGTACGGGGTTCGCGCACCTGTTCGAGCACCTGATGTTCCAGGGGTCGGCGAACGTCGGGAAGATGGAGCACCCGCGGCTGGTGCAGGGCGCCGGCGGCACGATGAACGGCAGCACCCACCCGGACTTCACCAACTACTTCCAGGCCGTGCCGACGAGCGCGCTGGAGCTGACGCTGTGGCTCGAGGCCGACCGGATGCGCGCCCCCGCGGTGACCGAGGAGAACCTCGCCAACCAGGTCGCGGTCGTGCAGAACGAGATCCGCGTCAACGTCCTCAACCGGCCGTACGGCGGCTTCCCCTGGATCGAGCTGCCGCCGGTCGCCTTCGACACCTTCCCCAACGCGCACAACGGCTACGGCGACTTCCACGAGCTCGAGGCGGCGACCGTCGCGGACGCGAACGACTTCTTCACCCGCTTCTACGCGCCCGGCAACGCGGTGCTCGGCATCAGCGGCGACGTCGACGCGAACTCGACGCTCACCCTGGTGCACCAGCACTTCGACGACATCAAGCGGCGGCGTACGCCCAAGCGGCCGAGCTTCGCCGAGCCGGCCGTCACGAGCGAGCGCCGTGGCGAGATCACCGACGCGCACGCCACCGCGCCGGCCGTGGCCGCAGGCTGGCGCGTCCCCGACCCGGCGACGCAGCCGGAGCAGCACCTCGCGACGGTGGTGCTGGCCGAGCTGCTCGCCGAGGGGGACGCGAGCCGGCTGCAGCAGCGCCTGGTGTTCCGCGACCGGTCGGCCATCAGCATCGAGGCCTACCTCGGCAGCTTCGGCGACCCGTTCGAGCAGCGGGACCCGTCGCTGCTGACGATCAGCGCGGTCCACCCACCGGGCACGTCCCCCGATCGCGTGCTGAGCGCCGTGCAGGAGGAGCTCGACCGCGTCGCGACCGGCGGCGTCGGCGGCGAGGAGCTGGCGCGGGTGATCGCGCGGCTCCGGGCGCAGCTGCTCAAGCAGCGGGACCAGACCATCGGCCGCACCCTGGCCCTGACGATGTTCGAGCAGCAGCACGGTCGGGCCGAGCGGGTGTGGGAGCTCGACGAGCGGGTCGCCGCCGTCACCGCCGACCAGGTACGCGCCGCCGCGACGTCGATGACCGCGGACTCCCGCAGCGTCGTGATCCTGAAGGCGGGCGTCCGATGAGCGCCGCAGACGCGACGGCACGTCCGGAGCTCGGACCGCCGCCGGCGATCACCGTGCCGCGCGTTGCCGAACGCACCCTCGGCAACGGCCTGCGCGTGGCCGCCGTCCGTCGTGGCGGCGTCCCGATGGTGGAGATCCGGCTGCGGCTGCCGTTCGCCGGGACCACTCGCGCGCACCTGGCCCGGACGACGGTGCTCACCGAGACCATGCTCTCGGGCACCGCCGACCACGACGCCGAGTCGCTGGCCGCCGCCGTCCAGGCCCTCGGCGGTGCGCTCGGGGCGGGCGCCGACGCGGACCGCCTGGTCCTGTCCGGCTCCGCCCTCGCCGAGAACCTCGCGCCGCTGCTCGGCCTGCTCGCCGAGGTCATCGACAGCGCGAGCTACCCGGCCGACGAGGTCGACGGCGAGCGGGAGCGGCTGGTCGAGGAGATCGCGATCGCCCGGACGACGCCCTCGACGCTGGCCGCCGAGGCGCTCGCCGTCCGCGCCTTCGGCACGCACCCGTACGCCTGGCACCTCCCGACCCCCGAGGAGGTCCGCGCGGTCTCGTCCGCGCGGCTCCGCACGCTCCACCGCGAGCGGGTCAGCCCGGCCGGCGCGCTGCTGGTCGTCGTCGGCGACGTCGCGCCGGCGAGGGCGCTGGACGCGGTCGAGAAGGCGCTCGGCGGCTGGTCTGCCGCCGGTCGCAAGACCGTGGCGCTGCCGGCGCCGCCGGCGTTCGCGCCCGGCGGCATCAGCCTCGTCGACCGGCCGGGCAGCGTGCAGACCTCGCTGCGCATCGCGGCGCCCGGGCCGCGCCGCGACGACCCGGACTTCGCGGCGTTCAGCCTCGCGAACACCGTCTTCGCCGGCTACTTCTCCTCGCGCCTGGTCGCGAACATCCGCGAGGACAAGGGCTACACCTACTCGCCGCACTCGGGCCTCGACCACGCGGAGCACGCGACGCTGCTCGTGGTCGGGGCCGACGTGGCCACCGAGGTCACCGCACCCGCCCTCGTCGAGACCACGTACGAGATGGCCAAGATCGCCTCGCTCCCCGTCGGGACCGATGAGCTCGACGCCGCCCGGCGGTACCTCGTCGGCACCCTGGCGCTCGCGACCTCCAGCCAGGCCGGGCTCGCGACGACGCTGGCGCGGCTGATCGACAACGGCCTGGGGGCCGCGTACCTGCGCGAGCACCCGGCCGCGCTGGCCAAGGTCACCACCGAGACCGCGTACGAGGCGGCCCGCCGCTGGCTGGCCCCGAGCGCCGCGGCGACGGTCCTCGTCGGCGACGCGGCGGTGATCGGCGAGCCGGTCGCCGCCCTCGGCGAGATCACGCCGCTGTCCCTGTGACCTCGCAGCCCGCGCCCACGCCGGCCCTCTCGCGCGGCACCCTCGACCGGTACGCCCCCGAGCGGACCGACGAGGCGTGGCTCGACGCCGCCTGGGCCGGCGCGCAGCTGCTGGTCCTCGGCGCGGGCAACGTCACCGCCGTGCGCTACGGGTCGATCGCCTACGGCGAGGCGAGCGGGCCCCGCCCGGCCGACGCGCTCTACCTCGGCGGCGACGAGACCGGTCACGTCTTCGCCGTCCGCGGCGAGGCCGGCGGCCGTACCGCCGACCTGCGGGCCGTCGGCGCCGACCTCGACGACCGCGACGCCGGTGCCCTCGCCCACGCCGTCGGGCTCGCGAACTGGCACGAGACCCACACCCACTGCCCGCGGTGCGGTGCCGAGACGGTGGTCAGCCACGGCGGCTCGCAGCGCGACTGCCCGGTCGACGGCAGCCACCACTTCCCGCGTACGGACCCGGCGGTGATCATGCTGGTCCACGACGCCGACTCGCGGCGCTGCCTGCTGGGCCGGCAGGCGTCCTGGCCGCCTGGCCGTTACTCGTGCCTCGCCGGCTTCGTCGAGCCGGGGGAGTCGGCCGAGCAGGCGGTCGTCCGCGAGGTCCGCGAGGAGAGCGGCGTCGCGTGCCACACGGTGCGCTACGGCAGCAGCCAGCCGTGGCCGTTCCCGGCCTCGCTGATGCTGGGCTTCTACGCCGTCGCGGACCCGTCGGCGCCGGTGGTGCCCACCGACGGCGAGCTCGAGGACGCGCGGTGGTTCGACCGGGCGGCGGTGCGGGACGGGACGGTGCTGCTGCCTCCGCCGGTGTCCGTCGCGTACCAGCTGATCATGGGCTGGGCGCGGTGAGCGCCGCCCCGCGGCCGACGGCCGGCTGAGACCGGCTCAGCGCAGCGCCAGCCCGCCGTCCACGAGGACCACCTCGCCGGTCGTGTACGTCGCGTCGGCCAGCGCGACGACGAGGTGCGCCACGTCGGCCGGCGTCGCGACCCGCCGCAGCGGGCTGATGGCGCTGACCGCGGCGTGCTCCGCCGCCCAGTCGGCCGTCCACGGCGTCTCTACGAGTCCGGGCGCGACCGCGTTGACGCGGACCTCCGGCCCGAGCGTCGCGGCCAGCAGCCGGGTCTGGTGGTTGAGGGCGGCCTTGCTCGCCGCGTACGGGATCGAGCTCCCGACCGGTCGCACGCCCGCCAGCGAGCTCATGTTGACGACGCACCCGCGCGCCTCCCGCAGCGCCGGCAGCGCCGCCCGCGTCGTGACGAACGGCCCGACGACGTTGGCCTCGTACAGCCGCAGCCACACCTCGGGCGTCGCCGCGTCCAGGTCGGCGTGCGGGATCTTGACCGTGTCGCCGGCGTTGTTGACCAGCACGTCGATCCGGCCGTACGCGTCGAGGGCTGCGGCGACGAGCGCCTCGGCGCCCTCGACCGTTGCGACGTCGGCCCGGACGTACGTGCCGCCGACGGCGCGCGCGACGGCCTCGCCCTCGGCGACCGACGACCGCGAGTTGACGACCACCGCGGCCCCGGCGGCGGCGAACGCGTGCGCGCACGCTTCGCCGATGCCCGACGACGAGCCGGTCACCACGACCACGCGACCACCGTCACCGCGGCGCACGTCACCGCGGTGATCCGTCACCGGGTCAGGCTAGCGACGCGACCTTCGCCTGCAGGTCCTTGAACGACGGGTTCGTCGCGGTCGTGCCGTCGGCGTACCTGATCGTCGGCACCGTCGCGTTGCCACCGTTGGTGGTCTTGACGAAGGCCTCGGCGTCGGCGTCACGCTCGATGTCGATCTCGTCCCACTCGATGCCGGCCCGCTTCATCTGGCTCTTCAGACGCTGGCAGTAGCCGCACCACGGCGTCGTGTACATCGTGAGCTCGCTCATGTCGCCCACAACCACCGAGGCGCGCTGTCGCTTCCCTGTAGAAGGATGGACCGGTGCAGGACGTCCTGGTCGGTCTCGACCCCGAGCAGCGGGAGGCGGCCGGGCTGCCGCCCGGGCCGGTCGTCATCCTCGCCGGCGCCGGCACCGGCAAGACCCGCACGATCACCCACCGCATCGCACACCTCGTGCACTCCGGCCAGGCGCAGCCGGACCAGGTGCTCGCGGTCACCTTCACCACGCGCGCCGCCGGCGAGCTGCGGTCGCGGCTCCGCGTGCTCGGCGTGCCCGGCGTGCAGGCCCGCACGTTCCACTCGGCCGCGCTGCGGCAGCTGCAGTTCTTCTGGCCGCGGGCGGTCGGCGGCGCGATGCCGCGGATCGCCGAGTCGAAGATCCGGCTGGTCGCCGAGGCGGGCTCGCGGCTGCGGCTCGGCCTCGCCGGCACCGACCTGCGCGACGCGACGGCCGAGCTGGAGTGGGCGAAGGCCACCCTCCACGACGCCGAGACCTACCCGGGCGCCGCGGCCGCCGCGGGCCGCGAGCCGCCCCGGACGCCGGCGGACATCGGCCGGCTGCTGGCCGCGTACGAGGCGGTCAAGCAG
>CAJCIY010000121.1 GCA_903970495.1 Candidatus Melainabacteria bacterium
ACCGAGGGGACCAGGGCCTTGCCGGTGGTCGTACGCGGCCCGGGGTCGAACGCCGACAGCTCGCCGAACAGGTCGCCGGGCGAGAGCAGGGCCTGCAGCAGCGAGCCGGCGGGACCGCCGTCGCGGCTGAGCGCGACCCGGCCCTCGACCACGACGTACACCGCGCCGTCGTCGACGTCGTCCTGGTGGAACAGCTCCTGGTCGCGGCGCAGCGTCACCCGCTGGAAGCTCGGCAGCAGCGCGGCGACGTCGGCTTCGGCGATGTTCTGCAGCAGGCCGGTGCGCAGCAGAGCGGCGTGCTCGTCCTGCGGCCAGGAGGCGGGCGGGCTCACGGTCATGCGGGCATCCTGCCGTCACCCGCGGACGCTGTCTGCACCCGGGCGGGCGTGGTCTGCCCCGAACCAGGACATAGGGGTCACCCGAGTGGCATCGGCTCGGCCAGCGAGTCGAGCACGAAGTCGGCGCCCGCGGCCTTGAGCTGGCCCGCGTCGTAGTGGTGGCTGCCGACGCCGAGGCAGGCCATCCCGGCGTGGTGCGCACCCTCGACGTCGCGCGGGGTGTCCCCGATCACCAGCGCCCGGTCGGCCGGCACCGGTGCGCCGAAGGCGATGCCGGCGCGCTGCAGCGCGATCACGGTGACCTCGTTGCGGTCGAGCGAGTCCGAGCCGTACCCGCCGCAGCAGAACCACCGGTTGAGACCACCGCGGTGCATCTTCACGTGGGCGGCCACCTCGTGGTTGCCGGTGACCAGCCCCAGCAGGTAGCCCTGCTCGAGCAAGCTCGGCAGCAGGGCCTCGACGCCGTCGAGCACCCGGTAGCCCGGCGACTCCGCGACCGCGTCCCGCAGGTGCCGGTTGCGGGCGGCCATGACCTGCGCGAACTCCTCGTCCGAGGGCTTGCGGTGGAGGTAGGCCTCGAACGTCTGGCGCCCCACGTCCGGGTCGGTCATGCCGTTGTCGGTGTACTTGCCGATGTCGGCCGGGATGTCGTAGAGCTCCGTGAAGGCCCGCTTCCACGACTCGGCCCCGGCGCCGCCGGTGTCGAGGAGGGTCCCGTCGATGTCGAACAGCAGGGCGAGGTAGCGGGGTGCGTCGGGGCTGGCCATGCTGCGGCCTTTCCCCACGGACCGGCGCTGACGCACGCCGGGGCGCACGATGAGCACGTGCACCGCCTCCTGCCGCTCGCGCTCGGCCCGCTCGTCGTCCTGGCGGCCTGCGGCGGGTCGTCCCCGACCACCGACGCGGCCGACGTGACGTTCCTGACCGACATGACCAGCCACCACGCCCAGGCGATCGCCGCGGCGAGGATCGCCGAGACCCGCGGCAGCGACCCCCGCGTACGCGCCTTCGCCCGGCGGATCGTGGCCGAGCAGACCCCCGAGCTGCAGCGGATGGACGCCGCGGCGACGGCGGCGCACCTCCACCTGTCGGCCGGCGCCGGCGCCGCGATGGCGGTGCACCGGATCGACGCGGCCGACCTCGCCCAGCTGCAGACCCTGACCGGTACGGCCTTCGACCGCCGGTTCCTCTCGCTCAGCATCACCAGCGAGATGGGGGCGGTCACCATGGCCCGGGCGGAGCTGGCCGGCGGGAAGGACGCGGCCGCACGCACCGTCGCCGGCCCGATCTCCGGTGCCGACCACAGCGAGATCCCCCAGCTGCAGGCGCTGCTCGCCGCGCTGGGCTAGTTGTCGGTACGGCTAGACCGCGGCGACCAGCGGTGGCGGGTCGTCCGAGACCCGCCAGCAGTCGCGCCCGTCGGCCTTGGCGCGGTAGAGGGCGGCGTCGGCCCGGCCGAGGACGTCCTGGCTGCTCTCGCCCTCGTGCCAGACGGCGGCGCCGGCCGAGAAGGTGACCTCGGGGTGCGCGACCTCCCAGGCCTTGCGCACCCGGCCGAGCAGGCGCTGCGCCCCGGCCAGGCCCGTACGCGGGGCGATGACGACGAACTCCTCGCCGCCGTAGCGGAACGCGCGGTCGCCGTTGCGGAGGACGGCGGCCAGCACGTGCGCGAAGTCGGCGAGCACCCGGTCGCCCTCGAGGTGGCCGAAGGTGTCGTTGAGGACCTTGAAGTGGTCGATGTCGATCATGATCGTCGCAGTCTGCGGTTCCGGCTGGACCAGCCGTGCGTCCAGCGCCCGGCGGTTGTCCAGGCCGGTGAGAGCGTCCTTCTCGGCGAAGGCCGACAGCTCGCCGCGTACGCGCGCCTGGTCGGCGGTCCGCCACGCGACCACCTCGGCCACCAGTATCCAGACGACCGAGATGACCACCGCCCGCACGATCTGCTGGTCGTTCACCGCGTGGTGCAGGGAGTCGGCCCAGGCGACGAGCGCGAACGGCAGCAGGAGCGGGGAGACGTACCGCCGCTGGGTCAGTCCGACGAAGAGGAAGACGACGATGACCATCGGCGAGTACGCCGGGCCGACGGCCGGTGCCCACCGGCCGGTGACGTCGACCAGCCCGACCAGCAGCAGCGGGACCAGCAGGAGCGCCTCGCGGGGCATCGACTCCCACGGCAGCATCAGGGCCCCGACCAGCGCGACGACCGCCGCGGGCAGCCAGGACCCCACGATCGCGCCGGTCTCGGGCCCGTGACCGTGGATGAACGGGAAGCTGACCAGGACGAGGGCAGCCAGCGCCGCCAGCGACGCGGCAGCGAGCCAGGCGGCGCTGGTGCGCGAGTCGAGGCCTGGTCGGCGCACTCCCGTCACCCGTTCTGCTTCGGCCGCTCGCGCGCCGACCTACAGTGCCCCGGTCAGGAGCTTCGTCGCGGCCCGGGTCCCTGCCGCCGAGGACTAGGAAATACGAAGCGCCTGCGGTACGGTTCTCGACGATTGATCGTTCAATCATCGTCGGGCAAACAGTGCCCGTTCACCCCCGGAGAGCCCTATGAGCACCCCCACGATCACCGGTTACCAGACCGGCACCTGGACCATCGACGCCGCGCACTCGTCCGTCGGCTTCGTCGTCAAGCACATGATGGTCAGCAAGGTCCGCGGCAAGTTCGGCGCCGTCGAGGGCACCATCACGACGACGGACAACCCGCTCGAGGCGAAGGCCACCGCGACCATCGAGCTCAGCTCGGTCGACACCGGCAACGCCCAGCGCGACGAGCACCTGCGCAGTGCCGACTTCTTCTCGACCGAGAAGAACACCCACATGACGTTCACCTCGACGGGCGTCGCCGCGGACGGCGACGACTACACGGTGACCGGCGACCTCACCCTCAACGGCATCACCAAGCCGGTCACCTTCACCGTCGAGCTCGAGGGCTTCGGCCCGGACGCGTACGGCGGCACGCGCGCCGGCTTCACCGGCACCGGCAGCATCTCCCGCAAGGACTGGGAGATCACCTTCAACGGCCCGATCGAGGGCGGCGGTGTGATCATCAGCGACAAGGTCGACCTCGTGCTCGAGATCGAGGCGGTCCTCGGCAGCTGAGCAGCCGCCCGCAGCGCTCCGGTGCCGGTCTCCTCCGGGAGGCCGGCACCGCTGCGTCCGGGCGCTAGGCGATCCGCCGCACGCGGCCCGGCGGCGGCTGGGCCACGGCACCGGGGTGCAGCGCCCAGGCGAGCGCCTCGACGCCGTCGACCAGCCGCGGTCCTGGCCGGACGACGAGACCGTTCGCGTCGATCGCCCACACCGCCGCGCCGGGCAGCTCGCCCGCGACCGTCTCGGCCTGCCGGCTCGCGGCCGCGAGGTCGAAGCCGCACGGCGCGACGACGACCACCTCCGGCGCGCTGTCCCGGACCGCGTCCCACGTCGTCTCGACCGACCGGGTGCCGGCGCGCGCCCCGACCGGTTCGCCGCCCGCAGCGGTGACGAGGTCGGGCACCCAGTGGCCGGCCGCGAACGGCGGGTCGGTCCACTCGACCACGGCCACCCGCGGCCGGGGCAGGTCGGCGACAGCGCGGTCGACCGCGTCGAGACGGCCGCGCAGCCCCGTCACGAGGTGCTCGGCCCGGGCGCCGACGGCGGCGGCGCGCCCGACCGCTGCGATGCTCGTCAGCACCTCCTCGAGCCGGTGCGGGTCGAGGCTGACGACCTCGGCGCGGCAGCCGAGGTAGGAGAGCGCCTCCTCGACCCGGCCGGCCGGCAGCGCGCAGACCCGGCAGAGGTCCTGGGTGAGGACGAGGTCGGGGTCGAGGCCGCGCAGCGCGTCGGCGTGCAGCGTGTAGAGGTCCTCGCCGGCGGCGACCTGCGCCCGGACGTACGCGTCGATCTCGCCGGGGCTCATCGCGCCGGTGTCGCGTCCGCCGACGACGACCGCCTTGTCGACGCGTGCCCGCGCCGGCTCGTCGCACTCGAAGGTCACACCGACCAGCTGGTCCTCGAGCCCGAGCGCGTACGCGATCTCCGTCGCCGACGGCAGGAGGGACACGACGCGCACGGCCCCGACCCTACGGAGCCCGGACTGTCCGGGCGCCCGGCGCTGTTCGGCCGACGACGGACACGACGGATGGAGCTCCATGACCCTGGCGACGGACTTCGCGATCGGCGGCGACCTCACGGTCGACCGCATCGGCTACGGCGCGATGCGCATCACGGGTCCCGACATCTGGGGACCGCCGACGGACCGGGGCAACTCGCTCGCCGTCCTGCGCCGCGCCGTCGAGCTCGGAGTCGCCTTCGTCGACACCGCCGACCAGTACGGACCGTTCGTGTCCGAGGAGCTGGTCGCCGAGGCGCTGCACCCGTACGAGGGCCGCGTCGTCGTCGGGACCAAGGGCGGCCTGGTCCGCTACGGCCCGTACGCCGACATCCGGAACGACGCGAGCCCGCAGCACCTGCACGACGCCCTCGACGGCAGCCTGCGACGGCTCCGCGTCGAGCAGATCGACCTCTACCAGCTGCACCGCATCGATCCGATGATCCCGGTCGAGGCGACGTACGAGTTCCTCGCCGCGGCGCAGCGGGCGGGCAAGGTCCGTCACCTCGGGCTCTCCGAGGTGACGGTCGAGGACGTCCAGCAGGCGCAGCAGCACTTCGCGGTCACGACCGTGCAGAACAGGTACGCGGTCGACAACCGCGAGTGGGAGCCGGTGCTCGACTACTGCGTCGAGCAGGGCATCGGCTTCATCCCGTGGTTCCCGATCGGTGGCGGCCAGATGACGGGCGAGGACGTGCTCGAGGGCGTGGCCGCCGAGCACGGCATCACGGCGCGCCAGGTCGCGCTCGCCTGGCTGCTGCACCACGCCGACAACATCCTGCTGATCCCCGGGACGTCGAGCCTCGCCCACCTCGAGGAGAACATGGCGGTCCGGGACGTGCGACTCACGCCCGAGGACCTGAGCCGGCTGGACGCGATCTCGCCGGCGGCGTAGCCGCCTGCTGCAGCATGCTGTCCGCATGCCACCTCTCGCACTCGTCACCGGCGCGTCCTCCGGCATCGGGCGGGCGTTCGCCGAGCGGCTCGCCGCCGACGGTCACGACCTGATCGTCGTGGGCCGCCGCCGCGACCGGCTCGAGTCCCTGGCGGCCTCGCTCCCCGAGCACGCCGTCGAGGTGGTCGTCGCGGACCTAGCGTCGGAGGACGGGCTCGACACGGTCGCCGAGCAGTGCGCGACCCGGCCGCTCACGATGCTGGTCAACAACGCGGGGGTCGCGCACTACATGCCGCTGCCGGACCTGCCCGTCGCCACGGCGCGGGAGCTGCTCGGCGTCAAGGTCGTGGCGCCGACGATGCTGACGCGGGCGGCGCTGCCCGGGATGGTCGAGCGCCGTGCCGGCACGATCGTCAACGTCGCCGGCATGCTCGCCTTCGGCGGTCCCGCGCCCGCCGCGCCGCCGCCGGCCCGGCGCGCGATCTACACCGGCACCCTGGCGTACGCGGTCGCGATGGGGCAGACGCTGCACGCCGAGCTCGAGGGGACCGGCGTCGACGTCCACGTGGTCTGCCCGGGGATCGTGGCGACGGAGTTCCACGAGGTCCAGGGCATGGACCTCTCGGCGCTGCCTCGGATGTCGGCTGACGACGTCGTCACGGCCGCGCTCGCGGGCATCGCACTCGGCGAGGTCGTCAGCGCACCGGGCCTGGAGGACCGCGGCCTGCTGGACGCCGTCTTCGGCGCCGACCTCGCGGCGTTCGGCGGGCAGAGCCCGCAGCTCGCGACGCGCTACCGGCCGGCCTGAGCCGGAGACGCGAAAGCCCCGGAACCGCAGCGGGTTCCGGGGCGTCTCGCTGCTGTGGAGGTGGCGGGAATCGAACCCGCGTCCTTCGACACCGAGGCAGGGCTTCTCCGGGCGCAGTTCGTGGGTGTAGGCCTCGCCCCGCTGATCGTCACGACCCGTCAGCGCCAGGCAGAGCTGCTGTTCGGTGTCCCTCCCCGGTCCGCAGCCGGCCGGGTCGGTGAGCCTCCTGTCGACGTCAGCATCCCGGCCGGAGGCACTCCGGGGCTGACGGCTACCGACCTAGGTCAGGCAGCGAGCGCGTAGTTATCGGCGCTTATCTTTTTCCCAGGGGATGGTTAACGAGCTCGCCCCTGGCATCCTCGGCCCGCTTCCCCTGCCCCGACAACCGAAGTCGAGACCGTTCACCCCCGTGAGGGTGGGACGCGTTCTGTGAAGCCTTGGTGTCCCTGTTCAGTTGTGCGCCCACGACCTACCGGGGCGTACCTCATCCTCCCACGTCGGCCGCGGGTCGGCATCCGAGTTGGACCGTTCGGCTCTACGAGCGCAAAGCCCCACAGTCGAGACATCCCGTGACCAGCAGGCAGCGCGAACCGCAGACCCGTACGGGGGACCGGATGGACCAGGTGACGACGGCGTTGCTGCGCCGTGCCCTGCGGGACACCCCCTGGCCCGCGGCGGCCCGCTCGTTCCTCGGGAGCGTCGCCCGCGGCGGCCACGAGCCGGGCAACCTGCTCACCGTCGGCACCCCCGACTACGAGCCCTGGCACCTCACCGCGCACCTGCGCGACGACGCCGAGCTGCGGGGCGAGACCGCGCTGGTCCCGACCCTCGTACGCCGGACCGTCCCGGCCAACGCGCCGCGCCACCTGCGGCACGGCATGGAGCGGCTGGAGCAGGCCGGCCGGGGCGCGACCGTGCTGGTCGTCAGCCCGCTCGCCGCCGACGAGGGACTGCTGCAGCGCGCCCTGGACGCCCGGCGCAGAGGCAGCACGCTGCTCGCGCTGACGACCACCGACCCCGAGCTGGTCGCCCTCAGCCACGACGCCCTCGTCACCGGTGGGGCCGACGAGCCGGACGCGCTGCCGTTCGAGGTCGCCGGGCACCTCGTCTCGATGGGCCTTCCGCCGCTCCGCCGCTGGCGGCGGCGTCCGCACCTGCGCAAGGAGCTCGTGTGAAGACCCGTCGGCAGCGGCCGGACAGCACCGGCGAGCGCTGGACCGCTCACCCCAGGGCCGCGTGGCTGCTGCGGCTGGCCATCCGGCTCAGCCCGGTCGCGGCGGCCGCACTGTTGTCGTGGCAGCTGTCGCTGCTGCTGCGCACGACCGCCGCCGACCACCGCTGGACGGTCTTCATCGGCATCGCCGCCGCGAGCCTCGCCCTCGCGATCGTCGTCGAGCGGCTTGCCCGCCGTCTGCTGCCGCTGACCACGCTCCTCGCGCTGACGATGCTCTTCCCCGACCGCGCACCGACGCGGTGGAAGGTCGTGCGTCGGGGCGCCCGCCCGCGCGCGATCGACGCCCCGGACGACGACCTCACCGAGGCCAGCGTCTCGCTGCTCGCGGCACTGACCACCCACGACCGCAAGACCCGCGGCCACTCCGAGCGGGTACGCCTGTTCGCGGAGATGCTCGGGCAGGAGCTCCGCCTCAGCCGCGCCGACGCCGACCGGTTGCGGTGGGCCGCGCTGCTGCACGACGTCGGCAAGATCGAGGTCGAGGCGGTGCTGCTCAACAAGCCCGGGCTGCCGACGCCGGCCGAGTGGCGGCAGCTGCGCGCCCACCCGATGGCCGGCTCGCGCCTCGCCGGGCCGCTGCTGCCGTGGCTCGGCGAGTGGGGCAACGGCATCGTCGAGCACCACGAGCGGTTCGACGGCACCGGCTACCCGCTGGGCCTGGGCGCGCTGGACATCTCCCGCGCCGGCCGGGCGCTCGCCGTCGTCGACGCGTACGAGGTCATGACCGCTGCGCGGTCCTACAAGCGGCCGATGAGCATCGCCAAGGCCCGGCTCGAGCTGGCGAACAGCGCCGGCTCGCACTTCGACCCGGCGATGGTCCGGGCGTTCCTCGCCATCTCGCTGCCCCGGCTGCTGTGGACCACCGGCCCCCTGGCGTTCCTCGCGAACCTGCCGTTCCTGAGCGGCCTGGGTACGGCCGCACGCGCCCTGCCGGCCCTCGCGACGCCGACCGCCGCCGCAGCGGGCGTCATCGCCGCCGCCGGCGTCGTGTCCGCCGTCCCCGCCGCCGCCGCAACGGCCCCGCACCACCCGAGCACGGACGCACAGCCCCGAGCGACGCTCGTCGTCTCCCCGAGCACGTCGGCCACCGCCGCCGCCGCGGCCACCGCGGCCGGCCCGACGTCCGGTACGGCCGCCCGCCGGCCGGCGGGCGCACCGACGGCGCCGCTGACGACCACGACGGCCCCGGTCGTCGTGCACAGCAGCGACCCCGAGACACCGGTGACGGCGCGGTCGACCGCACCGACGTCGACCGCGTCGACCGCGTCGACCGCGGCCCCGGTGCCGGCGCAGTCGTCCGCGCCCGTCACGCACCCGACAACGGCTGCGCCGACCGCCGTCGCGACGACC
>CAJCIY010000122.1 GCA_903970495.1 Candidatus Melainabacteria bacterium
GGGCCAGGGCAACGTCGGCAAGGCCCTCAGCCTCGGGCTGGTGGTGATCATCGGCGTGCTCATGGTCCTGTACGTCATGCTCCAGCGGAGGGCGGCGAAATGGCTGCGATAAATGCGATCAACAAGAGCGGGAAGTTCCCCGTCTGGCGGTGGGTGATCCTGCTCATCGCCGGCGTCTACTTCCTGCTCCCGCTGTACGCGGCGCTCCGGTTCGCTGGCATCTCGGCCTTCGGGTCGGTGGTCACCCAGGCCGGCTTCGGCTCGGCCCTGTGGCTGTCGGTCAAGCTGGCCATCGTCACCTGGCTGATCACGATGGTGCTGATGATCCCGACGACCATCTACATCCGCCTGCGGGCGCCGAAGCTCCGGATCATGCTGGAAAGCATCACGATCCTGCCCATCGTCATCCCGCCGGTGGTGCTGATCGTCGGGGTCCTGCAGGTCGCCCCGTTCCGGCTCAAGTCGACGTCGTACCTCTTGGCGCTCGAGTACGTCGTGCTCGCCATGCCCTTCGCCTACCGCTCGCTCGACGCGGGTCTGCGGGCGATCGACCTCAAGACGCTCGTCGAGGCCTCACGCTCCCTGGGAGGCGGCGGCGCGGTCACCCTGCTGCGCGTCGTCGTCCCGAACCTCCGGAGCGCGCTGCTGTCGGCGACGGTGCTGACGGTCGCCCTCGTCCTCGGCGAGTTCACGATGGCGAGCCTCGACCAGTACCAGACGTTCCCGGTCTGGATCGTGGCCTTCGACCAGAACGACGCGCACGTCTCGGTCGCCGCGTCGCTGCTCGCCCTCGTGGTCACGTGGGCCTTCCTGCTCGTCATCGCGCTGTTCGACCGCCGCCGCTACCGGAAGGCCTCCTAGATGGTCACCGCCTCGAAGCCCGCAGCCCCGATCGTGACGTCGGCGGGGGTGACCTCCGATGCCTCCGGCGGTGCCGCCGTGTCGATGCGCGGCCTCTACCGCAGCTTCGGTGACACCCGCGCGCTCGGCGGTCTGGACCTCGATATCGCGTCGGGCGAGCTCGTCGCGCTGCTCGGGCCGTCCGGCTGCGGGAAGACGACGGCGCTCCGGGTGCTGGCCGGGTTCGAGACCGTCGACGCCGGTGAGGTCCTCGTCGACGGACGTGACGTCCGCACCGTGCCGGCCCGCAGCCGGGGCATGGGGATGGTGTTCCAGTCCTACAGCCTGTTCCCGAACATGACGGCGCTCGACAACGTCTGCTTCGGGCTCCGGCTGCGCGGTCGCCGGGCCGCCGCGCGCCGGCAGCGGGGCGGTGAGCTGCTCGAGCTGGTCGGCCTGTCGCCGCAGGCCAAGCAGTACCCGCACCAGCTCTCCGGCGGGCAGCAGCAGCGTGTCGCGCTCGCCCGGGCGCTGGCCGTCGAACCGCGCGTGCTGCTGCTCGACGAGCCGCTGTCCGCGCTCGACGCCAAGGTGCGACTCGACCTGCGCGAGCAGATCCGGAGCCTCCAGGTACGCCTCGGCACCACGACGCTGTTCGTCACCCACGACCAGGAGGAGGCGCTCTCGATCGCCGACAGGGTCGGTGTCATGCGCGGCGGACGCCTCGAGCAGATCGCGCCGCCGGCCGAGCTCTACGCCCACCCCGCGACGCCCTTCGTGGCGGAGTTCGTGGGCACCATGAACCGCCTCCCCGGTGTCCTGCACGAGGGCGGGGTGTCGGTGCTCGGCCAGGTCGTCCCGGTCGAGGACGTGCCCGACCTGCCGCGGGGATCGGCGGTCGCCGTGCTCGTACGGCCGGAGGCGCTGCGGCTCGAGCCCGCCGGACACGGGTCGGGGATCGTGACGACGCGCACCTTCCTCGGGTCGCTGACCAGGGTCGGCGTGCTGATCTCCGAGGGGACGACGCTGCAGGTCGACGTCGCCAGCGTGGCAGCGGGCGACCTCGAGGCCGGGTCCCCGGTCGCCGTACGGGTCGACGGTCCGGTCCTGGTCGCACCCGCCGGCTGAGAGACCGGTGGCCCGGACGGCGGCCGACAAGCCGGCCATCTCGCCCCGAACCACCACATCGAGGCTGCGCCGACCTGGTGATGAAGCGTTCCCGTCGTGCGGTCATCGCGCGGCGGGGGACGGTGCGCGCGTCGGGGACACGACACAGCCCCTGGAGGGCACATGCATCTCTCTCGCACCCGCGCTGCGGTCGGCCTCGCCGCCGTCAGCGTCGTCGCGGTCTCGAGCGCCGCGACCGCCGCACCCCATCACGGCCGCCCGTCCTGGCCGACGACGCCGACCGCCCGCGCCGTGTTCTACCGCGGCCTGCTCGGTGAGTCGACCTTCGTCCAGGGGACGGGTCAGATCAGCGTCATCGGCCGCTACACCCACCTGATCCCGGGCAACAGCTACTACACGGTGATCTACGCCAACAACGACTGCGACCCGGCGCAGGCCCTCCCCGTCGGCCCGTTCACGGCGGACGGCGCCGGGAACTCGTCGCTGACCGCGACGGTGGCCACCGCCGTCCCGGTGGCCGGCACGGAGAGCATGTCCGTACGACGCGCGGCGACCCAGTACGACGTGAAGGCCAACGGCCAGCCGTACCCGGCCGGTGCCGTCGTGGCGGTGCCCGGACAGCCCAGCATCGGTCTCATCGAGTGCGACGCGACCCCGCTGGTGAGCGGCGTCTCCTGAGCACCGACGGCGCCCGTGGCCACCTCGGCCGCGGGCGCCGTCGCTTCGGCCGGCCCGTGAGCGCGCCGCTAGGGTCGGCCGCATGATCTTGCGATGGCCGGTATGAGCGAGTGGGTCTGCCCGAGGCCGCCCGAGCCGGCGCCCGCGCCGGACGTCGGGCCGATCCGCCCGATCCTGCAGGGCTACCTCGAGCAGTACCGGACGACGCTGCTGCGACAGTGCGCCGGCCTCACCGGCGAGCAGCTCGCGCTGCGTGCCGTACCCCCCTCAGCCCTCTCGCTGCTCGGCATCGTCCGGCACATGGCGATGGTCGAGCGGGTCTGGCTCCGCATCCGGATCTCGGGCGAGTCGGTCGACCCGCTGCACCCGGTCCGCGACGAGGACTTCGACGTCCTCGACCCTGCGGCGGCGCCCGCGGCCGTCGCGGACCTGCAGGCCGAGTGGACCGCGTGCGACGCGGCGGTCGCCGACCTGTCGATGGACACCGAGTGCGAGGTGCGCGGTCAGATCGTGTCGCTCGCGTCCGTGTACATCCACCTGGTCGAGGAGTACGCCCGGCACTGCGGCCACGCCGACCTCTTGCGCGAGGCGATCGACGGCGCCACGGACTGCTAGCGGCCGAGCCGCTCCTGCAGCGCGGCGTCCTTCGCGCGGGCACCGCCCGCGAGCTGCTCCTGGAACGCGACCATCTGTACCGCCAGCGCCGGGTCGGACGCGGCGAGGATGCGGACGGCGAGCAGCCCGGCGTTGCGCGCCCCGCCCACGGACACCGTCGCGACGGGAACGCCGGCCGGCATCTGCACGATCGACAGCAGCGAGTCCAGCCCGTCGAGGTGGGCCAACGGCACGGGTACGCCGATGACCGGCAGCGGCGTCAGCGCGGCCACCATGCCCGGCAGGTGCGCCGCTCCCCCGGCACCCGCCACGATCACGCGGAGACCGCGGCCGGCGGCCGCCTGCGCGTACTCGACCATGGCCAGCGGGGTGCGGTGGGCCGAGACGACGCGCACCTCGTGGGCGACGTCGAACTCGGCCAGCGCCTCGGCCGCCGCGCCCATCACGCCGAAGTCGGAGTCCGACCCCATGATCACGCCGACCTGCGTCATGCCGCGTCCCCCTCGCTCAGGTAGTGGGCGGCGGCGCCGGCCCGGGTGCGCACCTCCGCCAGGTCGGTGCCCAGCGCCGTCACGTGCCCGACCTTGCGCCCCGGGCGGAAGCCCTTCCCGTACAGGTGGATCTTGACGTCCGGCCACCGGCGGAGGCACTCCTGGACCCGTTCGCCGAGAGCCGGCCGTACGCCGTCGGGACCGCCGAGCAGGTTGGCCATGACGACCGCCGGCGCGGTCGCGTCGGTCGTGCCGAGCGGGTAGTCGAGCACCGCTCGCAGGTGCTGCTCGAACTGCGAGGTCCGGGCGCCCTCGATGGTCCAGTGCGCAGAGTTGTGCGGCCGCATCGCCAGCTCGTTGACCAGCAGGCCGTCGGCGGTCTCGAAGAGCTCGACGGCGAGGACTCCGGTGACCTCGAGCTCGCCGGCGATCCGCGTCGCCAGCTGCACGGCGGACTCGGCGAGGTCCGCGGCGAGCGAAGGCGCCGGCGCGAGCACCTCGACGCAGATGCCGCCGGACTGCACGGTCTCCACCACCGGCCATGCGACGACCTGTCCCGACGGCGACCGGGCGACGACGGCGGCCAGCTCGCGGACGATCGCGACCTTCTCCTCGGCGATCAGCCGGGCGCCGGAGCGGAGCAGCGCAGCCACGGTCTCGCCATCCGGGGCGACCCAGACGCCCTTGCCGTCGTAGCCGCCGGTCGCCGTCTTGAGCACCA